>JBLIKA010000079.1:0-15905 GCA_047637355.1 Glaciecola sp.
CTTAACCTGAGCGTTAACTTAACGCCTTAATTCTACTATTTGGAAAAATTTTCTGGTTAATAAAAAGAGCGAGTAAAATAATGCCTGAACCAATGCTTAATCGAATAATGTCGGCATCACGATTCCAAATTAAAACATTAACTAGAATACCTGCCGGTATGAGTAGATTATTCATTACAGCTAGGGCTCCAACATTTACCTGTGTCGCTCCCTTGTTCCAAGCAAAATAGCCAACACCCGATGCTACGATTCCTAAATAAGTTAATATGCTCCACTGCAAAGTTGTCTGCGGTAACTTTGATACATCTCCAAATAGTGCAAAGGAAACTGCCGCAACTAGAAAAGCACCAATGAAAAAATACCCAAAAACAGTATGTTGTGAAAGATTCGGCTCATTAGCCATTATTCGCTTATAAAATACTTGGCCACTTGCAAAACATAAGTTTGCACCTTGTACAATAAAAAACCCAATAATAAAATCGCCACTAAGGCCATCATAACGGATAGTAATTGCGCCTAGCGTCGCGACTGCGGCCGCAATAAAGAACAGAGGATTAAACCGTTTGTCTAATGCATCATTTAAAAGGGTGACTATTAATGGTGTCATTACGGTGAACAATAACACTTCCGGTACGGTCAAGAACAAGAAGGAATGATAATAAAAACCATACATGATACCCAACTGTATCGCACCAATACCCATCAATTTAATGACCAGCAATTTTGAAACCTGACGAAACTTTAAAAAAGGTAAAAATATAAGCACTGCCAATGCAACCCGCATTAATACAGAAAACCAAGCGTCAACTTGGCCAGCTAAATAAACACCGATCAAACTAAATGAAAATGCCCATAGCAACGTTGTTGCAAATAAATATATCAATACCTTCTTCCTTTAGACTTACATAATAAAAAAAACGAACACAAACAATCCTATCAACGACTCTATAATCACATTCCCCCACTAGGAGCTGCATTGAAAATGCATGGTTACTGGAAGTTGTTGATACTTCGCTTAATACTAAGTTCAATAGTTTCAATTATATGGATAATAGAATCTGCATCTTGATCCAGTGAATCCTGTTTATATGTGTTTTGTTTAGGGTCAACTTTGTGCTCTTCCTGTGCAGGCTGAGTCTGTATCAAAAAGCCCATTTTCGATGCTTTAACCTTCAACGCATTGCGCAATAATTGCTCAGCTTGTTGCAACGTTTCACCACCCTTTTGTATTTTCACTAACACAGGCGTACCTTTATGATGCTCAACTAAGATAGCATCGATACCCTGATTTCTATGCACGGGGTTATACTCAATCCCTGCTAAACATTGCAATGCTTCTACATTTGGATTTTCAAACGCTTTGCGGCCTTTTTTCATTAAGGTAGATTCAGTTTTAATGGGATTATCTAGTCTTGCTTGCGAGAGCTGGATCGCGTCCTCTGACTGGTCGATTCCGATATATTTTCTATTCGCTAAACTTGCCGCTATACAAGTTGTTCCACTACCACAAAAAGGGTCTAGCACCAGATCGTTTTCGTCAGTGACAAGGTCAATAATACGCTCTAATAATAGCAATGGCTTTTGAGTTGGATAACCCACCCGCTCTTTTGCCTTTGGATTCAGGTAAGGAATGTCCCAAACGTCACTTAAAGGTACGCCTTGCTTCGCATCGGCCTGTTGAATATTGCCTTGACCGTCTCGTGCATAGATAGATTTATTATGCTTGTCACGGGTTCTGCGCTGCAAAATTTGATCAAGATTAGTTGCCTCGGAATAAGGCATAAAAACTTTGTTAAAGGTAAAATCCTGGGTTTTACTATAAAAGTAGATATTTTGATGGCTCGGTAAAAGGCCCTTTTTAGCGTTAGACCAACGTTTGTATTGCCATATAATTTCCGACTGAAAACAGTCAGACCCAAACACATCATCAAGTACACCACGTACAATATGGTTAGCCATTTTGTCACAATGCACAAAAATACTACCTGTATCCTTTAATAGGGCGCGCATTTTGAGGATACGTTGATGCAGGAACTCCGCGTAACTCGACTCCTGCTTCCAAATATCATCGAAACTGAATTCTTTGGTACGCTGTCGATTTTTAAGTTTATGTTTACGCTCAGTAAAAAACGGAGGGTCTAAATAAATCAAATCCACCGTGGAATCGGCAATTTCGTTCATTTTTTCTAAACAGTCACCTAGTAATAGCTGGTTGGCCATAGTGATCATTATAGGTGTAATTCCCCGCTTGCCTAAAAGATTTAACGCTACGCTATAGAACATGTTACCCATGCGCCTTATATACAAGCAAGCATTTTAAAAAGTTGTTTATGTAAAGTTAACTCACTATGATGTAAGAATGAGAACAAGATGGAGCTCAGCTTTATGAAGTCTAGGTTAATGCACTTTGCCGTGCTCAATGAAAGCAAGGTCGATATCACTTTTAACAACGGGTGTGCAGGTTATTAATAACTCAATCACTGATAATCCAAATAGTCCTCCTAAAGGTGGTAATAAATTCACCCGCTGGCTTGGTGACTCACTGCTTAGTGTCACAGGCTGGAAATTCGAAGGGGAATTACCGCAGCATCCTAAACTGGTATTAGCTATTGCACCACACACCTCAAACTGGGATTTCTTTTTAGGTGTTAGCGTGTTGTTTGCTTTACGAATTAAAATTCGTTTTTTAGGAAAACACAGTATTTTTGTGCCCGTCGTTAAGCAGTTGCTTGAATTAATTGGCGGCATACCCGTTGATCGAAAATCAGCTCATGGGGTAGTTGGTGAAGTAGTAACTCAATTCAACGCACAAGAAAAAATGATTTTAGCCGTTGCTCCAGAAGGAACTCGGTCGCCCAAATTCCCTTGGAAAACCGGATTTTTAGCGATTGCGCATCAAGCCAAAGCTCACGTCGTATTAATTGGCTTTGATTTTGCCCGTAAACGCATTGTGTTTGGTCCTGTATTTTTGAGTGACGGTAATTTCGATGATGATATGCAAAAGGTCTATCGCTTTTTTTCTAAAATCACTGCCAAGTATCCTGAGAACGTAGTTTTTCCTAAAGACATGTAGTGTTAGCAAAATGACATTGTGGCACACATCGAATGACCGAGAGTACGGCGCTTTGAACTTCGACTCAGCAAAGATTCAAGGGCAAAGCGTCCATCAATATTCAGCCAAGAAGAGAATCAGGTACAAACACCGCAGCTTAGTAAGCTAAACACAGAAATCGCGTTGCACTGGTAAATACGCTTTCTCGAACCAAAATGTGCAAATAAAAAGGGCTTCAATTGAAGCCCTTAAAAACACTAACCACAAAAGCTTACTTAGATGGATTAATCAGGAATTTTTCACCCGTTTTCTTCGCATTATAACGCGCAATGTTTGCAGGTTGCATAGCCTCTTCTAAGCTAATCTCGTCACTAAAATCCAAAGCGAAAGTCGTATTAATTTCATCAGCTACACGTTTATGCATGGCTAATACTTGCGTAATTTCTAACTTACCCAAGAAGCGCATCAACAACCAACCACCGATCCCCCAAGTCATGCCATACGCTCGGTTTAAAACACTAGGCGAAAAGTCCAGCCCACCGTAGATATAAACTTGCTTGTTTTCAGCAGAACCGTATGTGTTAAAGCCTGTTGCGTCTTTACTTCCAACCGCTTCCATTGCCGTTAAAATATCACTCACTAACGTGCCACCACCAATCGCGTCAAATGCTAATGTTGCGCCGGTCGCATCAATAGCCTTGTATAGATCCTTCTTAAAATTGTCATCGCTTGAATTAAGAACGTACTTCGCACCCAAGGCTTTCAATATATCGACTTGTTCTTGCTTACGAACAATATTTACCAAACCAATGCCAGCCTGAATGCATACTTTATTCAGCATAATGCCCAAACTTGAAGCTGCCGCTGTGTGCACTAACGCCTTGTGACCTTCCTGACGCATAGTCTCAATCATACACAGCGCAGTTAACGGATTGACAAAAGATGATGCCGCCTGCTTTGCTGTTGTGTCTTCGTTGTGCACAATGCAAGCTTGAACTGGTACACAGCAATATTCGCTGTAGGTTGCCCCAGAAAGAATAGCAACTGTTTTACCCATTAAAGCCTGAGCCTGAGGGCTGTCACCTGCAGCAACAACCGTTCCTGCACCTTCATTACCGATCGGTAATGTCTGGTCTATACGTGGTTTTATTCTTGAGAGCATGCCTTCATGTAACGGTGCTTTAAGCGTTTTATCATCGTCAGAAAAGCTGGCTGCACGCAAGTCAGCTGGACCGAACATTGGCCACATATCAGATGGATTAATTGGCGCAGCTTCAATTTTAATAACAACTTCGTGAGGTTTTGGCCTAGGTATATCAACTTCAACTAATGAGAGTGAAAGTTCTCCCTTGGATGAAATAGTACTAAATAGCTGTTTAGATTTGGTCATTCGAATTTTCCTTTTAAAAGTTGTTAAGCCAATTATTGTTTAATCAGAAGGAGAGTTTCGTCGAAAAGCGCCGATTTGGCTATATATATTCATAGCCATAGTGAAGCACTATTCATAACCCTGTTCAAAAAAAACAAGGCACAAAAACACGCTGAGTTTATAGGTAAAAAATAGCATGCTGACATAACGCTGGCTAGTCACACAAAATGTTATATGACTATCACCAAGATCAATTTAAATTTTAATCCGCTTTAACTCGATGTAATTAGTCAAACATTTTTAAAACCTTGACTAAGTAGGACACTATTTTACACTGACGGAATGCTCTTCCCCAGAATGTTTAAGCCTAATGTCACCATTGAAAGTAAAGTTCTCTAAAGAATATCTTGTTGTCGCACAAAACGCCTCGGGGAGAAATTTAAACGTACCCGTTTATAAGTTCGTCAGCAATATACCTGGTCCTAAAGTATATATCCAAAGCTCAATACACGGTGCGGAGGTTCAAGGAAACGTTGTACTCCTGCATCTTCTTAAGGAACTGCAAGGTGCCCCGCTGCGGGGAGAGGTTACTTTGGTTCCCAACTGCAACCCAGTGGGTAGTAATTTAAAGTCAGGGGAGTATACACTCGGGCGTTTCGATCCGGTTAATGGCCAAAACTGGAATAGGGCTTACCATTACAATAAAGATTTAATTTCTGAATTTACCGACAAAATACAACCTGATATGGACATCAGTGAGTTAAAGCAAGAATATCGCAGTAAACTAAGAGCTTCGATTGAAGAAAGGTTGAACAATGAGTGGGGACTTGGACTCGCCGAGTGTTTAAACCTAAAATTACAACTTATGGCACTAGAAGCGGATATCGTTTTAGACCTTCACAACGGACCTGTTTCTACTCGACACATCTATGTTCCTGAGTATGCGAGAGAATCAGCCAAATATTTCAATATTCCTCATGTAATCTTAATCAATAACGTGTTTTCTGGTGCTTTAGATGAAGCCACATTTTGTCCTTGGTGGTCTTTAACAGATTCATTGATAGAACGTTTTCCAGGTTCCGAGTGGGACTTTGGGATTGAAGCGTTTACGGTTGAAATGGGCTCTCAAGAAGTCATCGATTTTGATGCCGGCAAAGAAGATTCCAAAGGGATCCTTTCATATTTGTCATACAAAAAATGTTTCGTTACCCCCTTACAAAAACCCGAAAATATAACACGTTATGCCGTTTATTTAAGAGACTATAAAATAATGTATAGTCGTTTTGGTGGCATGGTTGAATACGTAGCAAAGCCAGGACAGTTTGTTAAAAAAGGTGAATTGATGGCGCGAGCACTTAATATTGATTTACTTGACGATGAGCAAGCAATTAGTTTGGTGAACGCACCGTGTGATTTGATACCGATATTGCACTTTCCATCTGCCAGTGTACTAGGCGGCACACAATTATATAAGTGCTTTACCAATTACTTTGAAATTTAACTTTAGGGAACTGAGCCTAAATATGACTCAATCTAATTAGCGCTTTAGAACAGACGTTAATGCGTTAACGCAGTAATCTACATTCTTTCTATTGCTGCCGTATCCCATTAAGCCTATGCGCCATGCTTTTCCTGCTAGTTCACCCAAACCAGCACCAATTTCCAGGTCAAATTCATTCAGTAATTGACCACGGATTTTGGCATCGTCAGCTCCATCAGGAATACCCACCAAATTAAGCTGCGGTAAGCGATAAGTTGCTTCAACCATAAACTCAAGACCTATATTTTCAAGACCCACTTTAAGTGCCAAGTGCATATCAGTATGACGCTGCCAAGCCGCTTGCAAACCTTCGTTGTGTAAAATCCGCAATGATTCATGCAAGGCATATATACTATTTACCGGTGCGGTATGGTGGTAAGCGCGTTTTCCCCCTTGCCCCCAGTAGGCCATAACAAGTTCCATATCTAGGAACCAACTTTGCACCTTAGTTTTGCGGTTTTTGATAACATCGACGGCGTGTTGACTAAATGAAATAGGAGATAAACCCGGTACGCAAGATAAGCATTTTTGTGTACCTGAATAAATAGCATCTATTTGCCATCCATCTACATCAAGTTCAATGCCGCCTAAAGACGTTACCGCATCGACTATGGTTAAACAGTCATATTGTTTCGCTAAAGCGCAAAGCGCCTTTGCATCGTTGCGCACACCGGTTGATGTTTCTGCATGCACAAAAGCAACTGCTTTAGCATCGGGATTGGCTTTTAGGGCGTCTTCCAATTTATGCAGGTCCGTTGGCTTACCCCAATCGTCTTGCACCATAACGGCGGTTGCACCACAACGAGTAACGTTTTGCTGCATACGGCCACCGAACACACCGTTTTGACACACTATTACTTTGTCGCCAGGTTCTAATAAATTGACAAAGACAGATTCCATTCCCGCAGAGCCCGGCGCGGAGACTGGCATAGTGAGCTGGTTTTCAGTTTGGAAAGCGTATTGTAGTAATAATTTCACTTCGTCCATCAGTTGAATAAACGCAGGATCTAAGTGACCAACCGTTGGACGTGAAAGTGCGTTTAATATACGCGGGTCAACATCTGAAGGACCTGGACCCATCAATGTTCTAACAGGTGGAATAAAAGTATTAAATTGCGCTGTCATGAATTACCGAAGCCTCATTTTTTAATGTATTACCCATACTACCTAGATCCTAGTATCCAACAAGGTATTGATAACAGGAATAAACAAGGTGAATGAGTCAGCAGTAGATCAGCATTCAACTTAAGTTAAATGAATTTCTTAAGAATTTAACGAAAATAGTTGGCACTGAATCAGTGATCATTTATGGTCTAGGTAAAGTTTCAATAATAATAGGTAGCATGTGAAAGTCGCATTTGGGCAGCTTTGCATGCATATAAACGGTTTAGGGATAATAGTAATAATGAAGCTAAGCATTAATGCAAAGGTAGCAAGGCAAACTGCAAAAAAACGACAAACGTTTTTAATATATTCAGTTGTAACAAGATTTCTTTTACTAAGCGCTACATTTTCTATCGGTATGTTGCAAGCAAAAGAAGCAGAGCCGGCTGCTTCTGCTAGCCAAAAGCTAGACGGTATTGCGCATTCTCACTTTCAAGCAGAGGATATTTTCGAGCTCGAGTACGCAACTGATCCTCAAGTATCACCTAATGGCAAAGATATCGTTTACGTGCGCCGATCAAATGACATCATGACTGACAGCACCCGTTCAAGTTTGTGGATTGTCGATGCTAAGGGTGAAAGTCATCGTCCGATTGTTTCATCACAACAGAATCACTATTCTGCCCGTTGGTCGCCCGACGGTAGACGTTTGGCTTTCGTTTCAAATTCAGAAGGAAGACCGCAATTGTATGTGCGTTGGATGGACACTGGTCAAACTGCGCTGATCACCAACGTAGAGGCTTCTCCATCATCTATTGCTTGGGCACCTGATGGCAAAACGATCGCTTTTACCATGAACGTCAAGTCGGACGAAAAACCGTTTAAGGTGAAGATGCCAGCAAAACCAAAAGGGGCGAAGTGGTCAGAACCATTCGAATATATTACCAAAGCGAGATATCAAGCTGATGGTCAAGGCGTGCTTGAACCTGTGTTTACTCAAATATTTGTTGTTCCTGCCGAGGGTGGTACGGCTAGGCAACTGTCATCAGGTAACTACCACCATCGCGGTTCACTGAGCTGGGGCGCTGATAGCCAACATATCTACTTTTCCGCTAATCGTTCAGCTAACTGGGAATATGAGCCTGGTGAATCAGATATTTTTGCTGTCGACATGAGTGGTAAATTCACTCAACTGACCAAAGCTGCTGGTAGTGAAAGCAACCCAAGCGTATCCCCTAACGGCAAATACATCGCCTACTCAAAACGCGATGATAAAAAGTTAGCGTATCGAAACACCTACTTGCATGTAATGGAGGTGAGTGGCAAAAATGATCGGAATTTGTCAGCTGACGTCGATAACTCATTGTCTAATTTTCATTGGAAAGACAACTCAGGACTCTATTATCAACAAATGCTCCGAGGCATTACGCAAATTGATTATGTGACGTTGTCGAGTGCAGCACATAGCAACGTTACCTCTGGACTTAGCGGCACAACATTAGGTAGACCTTATACCAGTGGTACTTTTAGTTATGCCAATAGTACGCTTGCATTCACCAAAGGAAGACATGACCGTCCTGCGGATATTTATGCACGCCAAGGCAATAAACAAAAACAACTGACGCAATTAAATGAAGATTTATTAGGCCATAAAACATTAGGCGCTATTGAACAGTTTACTTACACCTCATCAATTGACGGTGAGGAAATTCATGGTTGGTATATTTTGCCACCTGATTATGACGACACCAAAAAGTATCCCTTAATTACTGAAATTCACGGTGGTCCACATTTGGCCTATGGCCCTCACTTCTCGGCTGAGTTGCAACGTATGGCCACAGAAGGTTATATCGTATTTTACAATAACCACCGAGGAAGCACTGGCTATGGCGAGCGCTTCGCACTTTTGCTGCAAAATAAATATTCGTCAAAATATGACTTTTCTGATCACATGTCGGGTATCGACGCACTTATTGAAAAAGGTTTAGTTGCGCCCGAACGACTCTATATTACCGGTGGTTCTGCTGGTGGTATTGCAACCGCTTATGCTATTGGGTTAACCGACCGCTTTAAAGCTGCAGTAGTGGCGAAGCCGGTTATTAATTGGTTATCAAAGGTGCTTACCGCCGACAGTGGTATGTATCAAATTCCCTATCAATTCCCGGGCATGCCGTGGGAAGAAGTTGAACATTATTGGGAGCGCTCACCATTGTCATTAGTAGGCAATGTAGTAACACCAACGATGTTGATAACAGGGGTAGAAGATAAACGAACTCCGATGTCCGAGACTGAGCAGTATTATCAAGCGCTCAAGCTGCTAAAGGTAGATACTGTATTGGTTAAAGTACCAGGTTCATCTCACAGCATAGCGAGCAGGCCATCACGTTTAGTAGGCAAAATTGAGAATATTTTGGCTTGGTTTAAAAAGTACGAATAAACCGCATTTTGGTCATTGTAGTCTGTTGGCTGCAATGACTGAAAAGCTCAGATATGCTTTGCAATAACAGAAACCACTGCTATTTCAAACCTTACTGATGCCATCGCTTTTATCGATTCCATGCATAAGAGGGGCTGTAGTTTTGCGCTTGATGATTTTGGTACCGGATTGTCCTCCTTCGCTTACTTAAAATACTTACCTGTTGATTATTTAAAAATTGATGGCGTTTTTGTTAAGGGGATTGTCGAGGATCCGATTGATTATGCGATGGTTAAATCAATTCACGAAGTAGCAACAGTGATGGGTAAAAAGACGGTAGCGGAATTTGTCGAAAATCGTGATATTGAATTAAAGTTAACTGAAATCGGTGTTCATTATTCACAAGGATTTGGCATTGCTAAGCCCTGTCCGATAGAAGAATTGAGTACTGCTAAATTGCCAAAAAATATGCAGTAGAATTAGACGATTAGAGATTATTCTTTTAGCTAAGGAAAGACCTTTGAATATACTTTTAAAAACTTTTTTACCAATAGCTCTTATTCTTTTGAGCGCATCTTGCCATCAAGAACCAAATGCTTATGCAGAATCCATTTATATAAATGGTAATGTAATTACAATGAATGACGTAGCGCCCTTTTCTGAAGCCCTAGCCATAAAAAATGGATTAATTTTAGATGTAGGTACTGATGAGAAAATACTAAAATATAAGAACGCAGACACTGAAATAGTCGATTTGAATGGAAAGACAGTTGTGCCTGGTTTTATAGACGCACATAGTCATTTTGCAGGTGTCGGTACCCAAGCGATTGTGGCCAATCTATTACCATTTCCCGATGGATCAGTTAATACTATTATCGACTTACAAACAACGATGCGTCATTACATACAAACGTCGCCTATTGTCAAAGACTACAATGTTGCAATAGGATTTAACTACGATGATTCTCAGCTAAAAGAAAAACGCCATCCTACACGCCATGATTTAGATGCTGTTTCTGCGACTATACCCATTGTTATTATGCATCAGTCAGGGCATTTAGGTGTTTATAACAGTAAAGCCCTCGAATTAATGGGTATTTCTTCTGAAAGCGAAAACCCTCCAGGAGGTATTATCGAAAGAGAGACTGACGGCAAAACACCTAATGGTGTGATGCAGGAAAATGCTCATTTTATGCTTTTTTTCAAACTCATCCCTGACTTTACAGATGAAGACTTAGTAATGCTTTATAAAGCCGCTGAACATAGATATGTTTCAAATGGTTTCACCACTGTCCAAGAAGGAAAGACTGATTTAGCAACACTTGATATATTGCCAAAAATAGCGGGCTCAACCGGTTTTGATGTAGATATTATTGCTTACCCTGATATCGCTGCGGTCGGCGATGCACCGATACTCCATGACAATCTGATGTCATCTGAATACACTCATGGTTTTAGGATTGGTGGTGTAAAACTGACCCTTGACGGTTCACCTCAAGGAAAAACTGCGTGGTTTACTCAGCCCTACTTCAAGGCACCCAATGGACAAAATGCTGAGTATAAAGGCTACCCAGCATTTTCAGATGAAGAGGCTCTAAAATGGATGAAGCTAGCTTTCGATAATAAATGGCAACTGCTAGTTCACACTAACGGCGATGCTGCGATCGATCAGTTAATAAAACTGGTGGGACAACTTCAGCCTTCATTGAAAGATTACGACCATCGTACTGTCATGATACATGGTCAGTTCACCCGCAAAGACCAAGTTAAAACCCTAAAAGAATTAGGAATATTTCCTGCTCTTTATCCAATGCACACGTTTTACTGGGGTGACTGGCATAGAGATTCTGTTGCAGGTATTGAGCGAGCACAGAACATTTCGCCTACCGGTTGGTTTTTAGGTGAGGGTACAAAATTTACTATTCACTCAGACGCACCCGTAACCTTTCCAAACGCGATGAGAATTTTAGATAGTGCCGTAAACCGAACAACAAGAACAAATCAAGTACTAGGATCAAACCACAAAATCAAACCGCTGGAGGCACTCAAAGCGATGACGTTGTGGAGTGCATATCAACATTTTGAGGAGAACATAAAAGGCTCTTTGGAAATAGGTAAACAAGCTGATATGGTGATATTAGATAAAAATCCACTGCTAGTTCCTACCGGCTCTATAAAAGATATTAAGGTATTAGAGACTATCAATAATGGAAAGTCTATTTTTAGAGCGGCTAGCAACTAAGTACATTCAATACCAAGACTAGTGGTTTTAATTCAATATTTACAAGCGTACTAATTCCTAACTTTTCATTATAGGCTGCATCAAGACATGGGTTCGAAAAACACAATTAACGCTACATTAATTCGAGTGATTATCCTTTTTAACCTATCCTACTTCGCGTTTGTTGTGCATTCAGCTGAGCAAGTGTCAGATAACCTTTATGATAATGATAATTCTCGATCCGTTGTAGCACTCACTATGCAAAACATTGCTGGCATCATCGACAAACGAATTTCTAGTATGAAGATGCTGGCCAATACAATTGCCAACGACACACATATTAACCAATGGGTCGATGACGGTTTTTCACCCACAGGCGAACATACATTAATAAGTAAGCTACGTTATTTGGTAAACGAATACGAGCTCACTAGTGCATCTTTTGCCGATACACAAAGCAATAAATATTGGAATCACGAGGGCTTTTTACGTGTTTTAGTACCCGAAATTGATACGTGGTATTTTGCTTACCTAGAAAGTGGTGAGCAAAACCTTATTAGTGTTTATCATGACAAAAATAAAAAACGTGTCGACCTTTATGTTAACTATCGACAGCCTAACGGGAACGGTCTTTCTGGCATAGCAACTTCATTTAACGGGGTTATTGAAACGTTGGCCAAGTCGCCTTTGAATAAATATGGCGAGCTATTTATAGTTGATAGTGTCGGTAAAGTTCAGGTTCACCCCGATCCTAAAATGGCCGGTCAATTTAATTTAGAACAACTGTATTCTGCAGAGACAGCAAGAACGTTGCTTGCGCCTCAACCATTCAACTATGTCGATAATGCGGCCGTGAAAGGGCAATACTTTGTATCCAGTTATATCCCTAGTATGGATTGGTTTGTTGTGGCGCAACTGAAGCATGATCTGCATTAGATAAGGTATATTAGAGAATGGAATATTGCAGGCCTGCGAAGCTTTGTTAGCATTTAAACTGGAAATTTAGGTCAACAGTTTTGAATACTCAGCCAATTCAGTCATACTCGTCTCATATTCGGGAGCAAGTTAGTATTCCCTCAATACCATTAATAGTAGTGAAGATATCAAGATGCAAAAAACACTTGTACTTACGGGCGGCAGTTCCGGAATAGGCCTAGCAATTGCGGCTAAGTTTGAAGCGAATGGGTTTAACGTATTCAACTTAGACATTCAACCCGGCATTCACGGCCAATTTGTTGAATGCGATGTGACAAATCATTCAGCTGTTTGCAATGTCATTGCCGATATTGCGAATAAACACAGCATAAACTTACTGATATGTAATGCAGGCAAACATTTTTCTGCAAATATTGAGGCTACGTCAGAAGCTGAATTGTTAGCGTTGTTTAATCTAAATGTGAAGGGTGCATTTTCAGCGACGCAGGCAGTACTGCCTTCAATGAAATCCAATGGCAAGGGCGTTATTCTGTATATTGCCTCGGAGCAAGCGCTTGTCGCTAAGACAAACTCTTTCGCATATGGCTTAAGTAAACACGCATTAGCATCAATGGCTAAAACGACGGCTTTAGATTATGCAAAATTCAATATTCGCGCGAATGCATTATGTCCCGGAACAATAGAAACCCCGCTATATCACAATGCTATTGACCAATACTGTGAGCAAAGTGGCGCTGATAAGGCCGAAGTTCATGCGCAAGAAGCTGCAATGCAACCATTAGGTCGCATTGGACAACCTGAAGAAGTAGCGGCTATGGCTTATTTCTTAGCATCAGAGGACGCTAGTTTTGTGACCGGGTCTTTACAAGTGATGGATGGCGGCTATACAGCAGGTTGATGTATGAAAAATGTAATTGATCCTCACGTCCATTTATTTGATTTAGAGCAGGGTAATTATGACTGGCTAAAGCCTGAATTTCCGCCTGAATGGGCGGATAAAAAACGTATTTATAATAGCTATAATGATAGCGATTTACAAAAGCAAACCAGCTTTTCAATTGCTGGTTATGTTCATATTGAGGCTGGTTTTGACAATAAAAAAGGCCATCGTGAACTTGCCAGTGTAGAACACCGAGCAAGCCTGCCGCATCGTTCCATCGGCTTTATAGATATTACCCTTGAACCAGCTGAGTTTATGACTGAACTCGGCAAGCAATTACAACAGCGAAACACCGTCGGTATTCGGCATATATTAGAATCATTAGAAGCCATTGATGAAGCAACACACTTATATGAGAAGGCCGTCGAAATACTGCATGAACAGCGTATAACAACATTATTAAAGAATACGAATTCTTTTATAAATTTAGGCATTTTAGCGACACACAATGGCATATTTGAACTGCAATGCGATGTTAACAATCGTGAGTTGGTGGTGCAGATTTTTAGTTTTTTTCAGCGACTTCCAAAGTTAAAACTGGTGCTTAATCACGCTGGCTTTGCGCCAACGGCATTTGACCTTAATGGGCAACTCAATGCGGCCTTTAATGACTGGAAAATTAATGCTCAATTATTAGCTCAGTTACCTAACATTTGCGTAAAATGTTCGGGCTTTGAGATGATTGAACGCAGTTATGATAAAGCTCAAATCCAAGCGGTCTTATTGCATTGTATTGATGTGTTTGGGGTAGCCAATGTTATGTTAGCGAGTAACTTTCCGCTGTGTCAGTTTTCACTTAGTTACGAAAATTATTGGCAACAGAATTTTGAAGTGCTGGATGAAATGATTGAACAAAGGTTATTAAATGCCAAGCATAAAAAAGCGCTGTACTTCGACAACGCTTTTCGGGTTTATCAGTTCAGTCAAACTAGCTCATAACTAAGACTAGGGATTAGCTATAATAGACAGCTTATCTGATGGTTACATGCGGCGAACGCTTCACAATTTTGTCATTTAATTCAATACCAATTCCCGGTAAATCAGGCACTTTAAATTTGCCATTAACAGGTTGGTAATCTTGAATACACAATTCTCTGTTCCATGATTTTATTGCGTAAGTGTGATGCTCGTGAATTAGAAAGTTTGGAATAGCCGCTTCTAATTGCAATGATGCAGCAGTCGCCACAGGTCCACCACACACATGCGCTTGTATTCTTATGTCGTATACATCAGCATAGTCACACACTTTTTTCGCTTCGGTAAAGCCGCCACACAATCCAACATCTGGTTGTAATACATCAATGCTCTGATCTTCAAAGTAAGGCCTAGCATCCCAGCGATGATACAAACGTTCACCACCAGCAATAGGTACTTTTACATTCTCAGATACCTTTTTGTGTACTGCCGAATTTAGATAGCTCACGGGTTCTTCATACATCATGCAACCCACTTCTTCAACAATCGACCCCATTTGAATGGCCGAGGCACATCCCATCAGTGAGTGCGCTTCAAAGATAATATCAACATCGTCACCCACTTCTTTGCGAATAGCGCGCATTCGATCACCAAACAACTTCATCTGTTTTGGTGTAAATAGCTTTGTGCGGTCATAACTCGAGTCACCGTTTGCATCGTACACAATAGGGTCAACTTTGACCGCATCATAGCCTTCGGCCATTGCTTTACTTGCAGCACGGGCATAATCGTCAGGAGTTAGCATTTTAATACAGTCTTGGCTCCAATCGAACTGCAACTGACTGGCATAGGTCCGAAGGTTATCATTCGTTTTGCCACCTAATAGCTGATACACCGGCACATTTAATGCCTTACCTTTAATATCCCACAAAGCAGTGTCAATGGCGCTCATTGCTGCATATAGAACAGGTCCTCCACCTAAACCCCAAAAGCTTTCACGTAACATACGAGACCACAACAACTCAGTTTTGAATGGGTCAAAACCAATCAGAACGGCTTCTACTATTTCCTTGACCATGGCAGCTGCCGCACTATGCCCCCAATCATAAGCTAATCCTGCTTCGCCAACCCCATGAATGCCTTCATCGGTATGCACGCGCACGAAAACAGGATGCCAGGATGTGCGCTCCGGACAATGAATATCGAAAATTTCTACATGGGTTACTTTCATTTTTATGTCTCACAATAAGTTACTTTTTGGACAATCGTCTTACGGGAAGAGTGTTAGTCCGTGTTATTTTATTTTTTTATACTTATAAATCGAACTCAGGATAAGCACGTTTTACTCTGCGCATCATTGCTGGCCATGCTTTTTGTCCGCCGGTTAAGCCTGTATGCACAATATTCGCTTG
>JBLIKA010000080.1:0-15715 GCA_047637355.1 Glaciecola sp.
GGCTTGCGAGAGTTCGGTCGTTATAAATACCTTCATCTAACTCACCCTCCGTTTTGGCAACAATCGTTGATATTGTGCAGTCACCAGTCACGTTTACAACGGTGCGAGTCATGTCAAGTAAACGGTCAATACCAATAATTAAAGCAATACCTTCAACCGGTAAATTAACCTGTTGCAATACTAAGGCAAGCAATATTAATCCAACTCCTGGCACACCTGCAGTTCCAACTGACGCTAGCGTCGCTGTCATTACAACCATCAGCAAATCAACCGTAGACAGGTCAACATTGTAGACTTGTGCTATAAACACGGTGGCAACGCCTTGCATAATTGCTGTGCCGTCCATATTAATTGTAGCGCCTAGAGGCAAAGTAAAAGAGGAAACTGAACGACTAACGCCGAGTTTTTGCCTGGCCGTTGCCATTGTTAATGGCAAGGTTGCGCTGCTGCTTGCAGAGCTAAATGCAAACATCGCTACTTCTCTCATTTTAAATAATAGGATAGCGGGATTCAGACCAGTCGTTAATTTAAGTAATAGAGGATAAACAATCACTGCATGCAATATTAAAATCACAAGGACGTTCATAAAGTAACTAAAGATTGCTAAAATTGCTCCTGAATCGACCGTCGCTGCTAGTTTTGCTAACAAACAGAAAACACCATACGGAGCAAAATTCATTACAATAGTAACAATTTTCATGATGACTTCGTTGAGGTCGTTGAAGAAGCCCGTTATGCGTTTGCCTGCTTCGCCGGCATATGTCATCGAAATACCAAATAAAATGGCGAACACAATAATTGGTATCATTTGTCCTTCTGCCATCGCGCTAATTGGATTACTAGGTACCATGTCAATGATGACTTGAACAAAGCCAGGTGATTCTGTTGCGACAAAATCGCCTGTTGGCGTTGTTGGATTAAATCCTTCACCGGGTTTAAAAATTAATGCCGACGTCATTGCGAATATAACCGCGACAAACGTCGTGAACATATATAGGGCAATTGACTTACCACCCAAACGTCCCAGTTTTGAAGGGTCGCTCAAACTGCTTGTTCCACATATTAAAGATACGAAAACTAAGGGCACCACAAGCATTTTTAATGCGTTGACAAAAATCTTACCACCTGCGTGAAATATACCGTCTACGAAAAATCCATACGTAGAAAAGGTCATTGAGAATATGTTGAAATCAAGATCTCCTATAAGATAGTTTGCAACTTGCAGGAGAACACCTATCAGGATTCCGGCACACATGCCGATAAAAATCCTAGTGGTCAAACTTAGTTTTGTGTTGTCTTTGGACATTTATAGACCTTTTTTATTTTCGTTATACGTCTGTATACCCAAAGACTACCAATTCTTGAGTCAAAGCTAAACATATTTTGTTTTGGTGACCTGTTAATTTACTAGCAAGAACACAGTAGGGTACTTAAATGAAGGCATTAATAAGATTTATAGTAGTGTGCACAACCTCAATTATGCTTTTTGCATGTGGCGGTAGTGGTGAGACTTTGAGCAGAGATGGAAGTGGTGGCGGTGCAACAACACCTGATCCGGATCCAGTGGCTACTTATTCGGTAGTGCTGAGTATTTCAGATGCCCAAGGCAATGCAGCGAATGAGGTGAGTGAAGGTAATTCACTGATTATTACTGTAGCATTAACCGCGTCAAATGGTGGCAGTGTTAATGATGTTTTAGTTACTTTCTCATTAAGCGAAGCTGATTTAGCAACATTCAATAATGACACTGCAACCGCACTCACAAATTCCGATGGCGTCGCTGTGATTGGTCTCGGCGTGGGTAGTCTTAGAGGCGACGGTGTTGTAAGTGCTACTATTGAAGCGGGTGCATCAGGCACGATCGGCTTTAGTTCAGCCGGCATACAACAAGCTCAAGTAGTGCCAGCGTCGTTAGAACTGTTCGCGACACAAGTGCAGATGGCGTCAAGTGGTGATGATAGCGTCGAGCTAATTGCAGTCGTTAAAAACCAACAGAACGTGCTACTAGAAGGTGTCGTTGTCTCGTTCTCTGCAGACGCTGGCGCATCAATAGAGAACGTTTTAGGTACAACAGGAGTAGATGGTAAGGCAAGTGCCACATTAACTACTGAAAATAATCGCAGCAATAGGCTAATTAATGTTACCGCAAGCACATCATCATTGACTGACACATTGTCCGTTGATGTCGTGGGTACAGAGATTAACGTTAACGGTGCTAATTCGGTTATTATAAATGACCAAGCACCAATTACATTTAATTTAGTAGATTCGTCGGGTGTTGGCATCTCAGGGCAGACTCTAACGTTGTCAACTGATGTTGGACAACTCGACAATTTAACGCCAGTCACCAGTGCCAATGGTCAAGTTACGGTCAACTTTACGGCGACTTCATCAGGTCAAGGGACAATTAGTGCATCAGCATTAAATGCCACAGGTTCGTTACAAATGACAGTTCAGCAAGATGATTTTGCATTCTCTTCACTGCCAGGTGCTGATGTTCCTTTGCAGACGGACCAAAGTATTTCCGTCCGTTGGTTTAAAAATAACACTGCTTTTGCGGGCGGTTCTGTAACGGTAACAACTTCCCGCGGCGTCATAGCAACGCCGACAGTGGTTACAGATTCGACGGGTATTGCAACCGTGAGTATTAGCTCTGAATATGCAGGTCCAGCTTCAATTTCAGCAATAGGCACCGATGCTGACGGTAATAATGTGACAGCGCGAGCAAGTATTGAATTTGTTGCAACACAGGTTCAAAGTGTATTTGTTGATGCAACACCTGATTTGATTGGTCCAGAAGGGCAGACTAGTACGATTAGTGCGGTTGTTCGCGACCCCAATGGTAATTTAGTAAAAGGTAAAATAGTCGATTTCACGTTAATGGACTCTAGCGGTGGTAGCATTGAACCCAACAGTGCGATAACCGGCAGTGATGGGATCGCCTCTACGGTATATACATCAAATGCAGTGAGCCCTGAAGATGGCGTAACTGTTCAGGCGACAGCCGACAGCGTTGTGGGCCAGGTTGATTTAACAGTAGGTGATAGAGCCTTCGATATCTCAATTGGCACAGGTAATAAAATTGGAGACCAAGACCCATCAACTTATTTGAAAGAGTTTGCCGTGTTTGTTAGTGACTCCGTCGGCCGCCCTGTTGAAAACGCCTCTCTAACAGCTTCAGCAACACCTATAAAGCTAGTTAACGATGGCGTGTATATAAAAGGTGTATGGATTTATGATGATCCGAGTGAAATATGGGTTGCTACTCCAACCGCGATATGTGCAAACGAAGATGTTAATAATAACGGTCGTTTGGATGCAGGTGAAGATACCAACAATGATGGAGAATTGACTCCGGGTATCATTGGCACTATCAGCTTTAAAGATAGTATTTCTCGCACTAATGCGGCAGGTCAAGCAACGCTAGAACTAAGATACCCTAAGCAATTTGCAGTGTGGGTTGGTGTAGAAGTATCTGTGTTTGGCCAAAGTTCGGGTAGTGAAGCAAGAGATAGTCAGTCTTTGACTCTGCCAATAGCCAGCGCGGACGTGACGAACAAAGACCAAGCACCTCCGTCGAATCCATTCGGCGCTAGTTCAACATGCACGAATCCAAACTAAAATAAGTCAATAGTAAAAACCCGCTAAATTTAGCGGGTTTTTTTATATGTCAACTTTGAAACTGATAAACATTCCCGTAACCTAATATTTGGGTAAGCTCATCAAGTGCCGTGCGCGATTCTATTAACAACTGTGGGTCGATTAAGTCAGCAACATGCAGTTCATCACGATAGTGCTTGTTAACCCAAGCACATAGCACTTTATAGCTATTATCATTAATGAACGTTCGTGGGTTTACTTTGCTCTTTTCGACGTCAGTCATTGCAACTCGAAGTCTCAAACAAGCGGGTCCACCGCCGTTTTGCATGCTTTGCTTAACGTCGAAATAATGTACTTCTTGTATTGGTGTGTTTAACGTAATGAGTTTAGTTAAGTAAGCCGATACCGCTGGGTTTTTTTCACACTCTTTGGGAGCAATAATGGCCATATTGCCATTTGGCAAACGAATAACTTGGGTGTTAAACAAGTAGGTTTTAACAGCGTCAATAATAGACACTTCGTTGTCTGGAACTTCAATAAAATAAAAATCGTCTGAACCGAATTTTCTCAGTACTTCATCCTTCATTTTTTGCGTATTTAAAAATGCATGCTGGTGATAAAAAAGCACATTTTGGTTGCCTACAGCGATTACGTCATTATGAAAAACGCCAGCATCAATAACAGCTGGATTTTGCTGCGCAAATACAACATTTTTGTCGCTTAAACCATGCAGTCGAGCAACAGCTTCACACGCTTCATAAGTATGTCTAGCTGGGTATTTTTGTGGTGCTGGTTTGGATTCATCAAATGCATAGCGACCAAATACGAACAGTTCGACACCGTTACCACCATATTCGTGACAGAAGCGGGTATGGTTGGCTGCTCCTTCATCACCAAAATGCTCATTCTCTGGCAAGTGTTGATGATGGGCGAAATAGTCTGGATCAGCAAATGTCGATTTTAATATATTACCGGTCACTTGTGGCTCTAATGAACGATGATATTTGTTAGTTAAATTAGCGGGTGTAAAGTGTATCTTAGCATCTGCAGTATCACCGCTAGGAGACACTGTTGCTGCATTCGCCGTCCACATGTTAGAAGCTGAACAGCAGGCTAAAAAGATATGCGGGGCCTGCTTATATGCTTGTTGCATTACATTTGCGTCACTACCGCTAAATCCGAGTCTGCGAAGTGCATAGATGTCTGGTCGTTCTTGTGGTGCTAGGACGCCTTGGACCATGCCCATATCGGCTAGCGCTTTCATCTTTTGGAGACCTTGCAATGCCGCTTGTTTGGGACTACTGACTGCGTTAGCATTACTTTTCGACGCAACATTGCCGAAAGATAAACCCGCATAATTGTGAGTAGGGCCGACTAGACCGTCAAAGTTAGCTTCAAATTGCTTCATTTATGCATCTCCAATAGTTGCCTTTTAAATGCTAAAGTCAGCGGAGTTCACTGAGCACTGGCAGATAAAGGATAGTGTTAGTTGAGCTAATTGCAGACAAAGTATACGCATTTTTTTTAACATGCCAATTCATTAATATGAAAAAGTCATAAAAAACAACGAGTTTAGTTGTTTTGAAAATATAAGTATGTGGAACAACTTGTTTTCTATTCACTTTGTAGATATATGTTAAAAAGGAAATTAATAAAATTGGCAATTGCGCTAGACGCTTTTTATAAATAAATCACTGTATTTCATAAGGTTCTTTCCATAAATGGGTAAATCACTGGTAATAGTAGAGTCACCGGCCAAAGCGAAAACAATAAATAAATATCTAGGTAAAGATTTTATTGTTAAATCGAGTGTTGGGCACGTTCGGGATCTTCCAACTAAGGCATTAGGGAGAGTTGAGCCCAAAAAACCAGCGAAAGAACTAAATCAGTGGACGGACAAAAAGAAAGCCGCATATTTAAAAGATTTCGAATACCAGAAGCTGGTCGATCGTATGGGCGTTGACCCAAAACAAAATTGGATGGCGCATTATCAAATTTTGCAGGGTAAAGAAAAAGTTGTCGCGGAATTAAAGAAACTAGCGAAAGATGCTGACACTATCTATCTCGCAACCGATTTGGATAGAGAGGGAGAGGCCATTGCGTGGCATCTTCAAGAATTGCTTGATAGCAAAGGGAAAACCTTTCAACGTGTTGTATTTAACGAAATCACCAAAAACGCTATTCAAGAAGCTTTTTCTGACCCCGGTATCGTTAACATAAATAGAGTAAACGCACAGCAAGCTCGACGGTTTCTGGATCGTGTTGTTGGTTTTATGGTGTCTCCTTTGCTTTGGAAAAAGGTTGCTCGTGGTTTATCCGCAGGTCGAGTGCAGTCTGTTGCTGTGCGTCTTGTTGTTGAGCGTGAACGAGAAATTAAAGTGTTTGTACCAGAAGAATTTTGGGATATTCATGCGGACTTAATTACGCAGTCGAAAGAAACATTGAATATGTTAGTTGCGAAGCACAACAGTGCTGCATTTAAACCAGTTAATAAAGAACAAGCGGATGTCGCAATAGTGGCTTTAGAGTCGACCGAGTACACTGTTGCTAGTCGCGAATCTAAACCAACTCAAAGTCGACCATCTGCCCCTTTTATTACGTCAACATTGCAACAAGCCGCGAGTACGCGACTTGGTTATGGCGTGAAGAAAACCATGACGATGGCTCAGCGCTTGTACGAAGCTGGGCATATCACGTATATGAGAACCGACTCTACGAATTTAAGCAAAGATGCAGTGGAAGGATGTCGCCAATATATTCAGAAAAACTTTGGCGATCAGTATTTACCAAGCGATCCACTTGTTTATGGAAGTAAGGATGGCGCTCAAGAGGCGCATGAAGCCATCAGACCGTCGAACGTTGCAATCAAGGCGGATTCACTCAAGGAAGTTGAAAGAGATGCTCAGCGTCTTTATGAGCTCATTTGGCGACAATTTGTGGCATGTCAAATGACGCCGGCCAAATATGATGCCACGACCATTCGTGTTGAAGCCAATGGATATGAACTAACAGCGAAGGGCAGAGTGTTATTATTTGATGGATGGACTGTTGTTCAACCGCAAATAAAACGAAAGGGAGATAATGAACTTTTGCTGCCTAACGTGAAGCAAGGTGACAAGCTAAAGTTAAATGAATTGGATCCGAAACAACACTTTACCAAACCGATTGCCCGATTTAATGAAGCATCTTTGGTTAGAGAGCTAGAGAAAAGAGGCATTGGTCGTCCTTCGACTTATGCGAGTATTATTTCTACTATTCAAGACCGTGGCTACGTAAAATTAGATAGTAAACGTTTTTATGCTGAAAAGATGGGTGAAATAGTGAACGATAGATTGGTCGAAAATTTCTCGGACCTCATTAGTTTTGATTTTACCGCAAAGATGGAGCAACGACTAGATGACATTGCTCACGGTGAAACGAAATGGAAGAGCGTTTTAGATGATTTTTATTCCGAATTTTCACAGCAATTAGAGAATGCAGAAAAGCCGGTAGAAGATGGCGGGATGAAGCTTAACGAGGCTGTTCCGGTTGACATCGAATGCGGCAAATGTTCGCGTCAAATGAATATGCGAACAGCTAGTACTGGCGTGTTCTTAGGTTGTTCAGGGTATAATTTACCGCCCAAAGAAAAGTGTACTAATACGATGAACCTTACGCCCGGAGATGAGGTAATCAAGGTTGACGATGAAGAAGAGTTGGAAACTGAGGTATTACGCGCTAAACGTCGATGTGATGAGTGCGGTACGGCAATGGATAGTTACTTAGTCGACGAAAAACGAAAGCTACATGTGTGCGGCAATGCGCCCACATGTGATGGCGTTTTTGTTGAGCAAGGTACGTTTAAAATAAAAGGCTACGATGGACCCATTATTGAGTGCGATAAGTGTGGCGGTAATATGGAGCTCAAAAGTGGCCGATTTGGCAAATATTTTGGTTGCACTGGCGAAGAGTGTAAAAATACACGCAAATTATTACGTAGTGGGGAAGCAGCACCACCTAAAGAAGACCCCGTATTTTTACCAGAATTAGAGTGTGAAAAATCAGACGCTCATTTCGTATTGAGAGACGGCGCAGCCGGACTTTTTCTCGCTGCTCACACGTTCCCTAAATCGCGCGAAACACGAGCTCCTCGAGTGGAAGAGTTAGCCCGTTTTAGAGACCGAATTTCCCCGAAGTTTTATTATTTAGCAGATGCACCCAAAGCTGATCCAGATAAAAATTCAACGATCGTTCGATTTAGCCGTAAAACCAAGCAACAGTATGTAATGTCAGAGGACGATAAAAATAAAGCAACTGGCTGGTCTGCTTGGTTTGAAAATGATAAATGGGTTGTCGACGACAAACGTAAGAAAGCGAAAAAATAGAGAATAACAATGGCATTATCGTTACAAGAACAACTGCTCAAAGCCGGTCTAGCTGACAAGAAGAAAGCAAAAAGTATTAAACAGGAAAAGCACAAGCAGGTCAAAGCAAAGCAGCGCAATAATCAAGAAATCGAGAGCGAGGCTAAAATAGCAGCAGCTGGCGCATTGGCAGCGAAGCAGGAGAAAGACCGGCTACTTAGTCAAAAGCAACGTGATGAAAGGCTACGTAAAGAAATTATTGCCCAAGTTATCAACTTAATAAAAGTGAATGCACAACCGCGTCGTAAAGGTGATATTGTGTTGAATTTTACAGATAACAACGTAGTGAAGCGCATGTATGTTGACAAAAACATGCATAAATTGGTTACTCAGGGAAGGTTGTCAGTTGTTAGTTGTGAATCAGATGTATATGAGCTTGTGCCAACGCCAGTTGCAGATAAAATTAAAGAGCGCGTACCTGAGTCTGTCATATATCAAGCTGCGCAGTTGGAAGAAGATAAAGTGAGTAGCGAAGACCAAGATTGGTATGCAGATTATGATATTCCAGATGACCTAGTCTGGTAGCTGAAATAATCAATTAAGTATGATGTGTAATCTTGTGAAACTTGACAAATAGAATAACCGGATTATAGGAGGAGGTGGTGCTCCTCTTGCATCACCAGTTTATTTTTGACTGCATGAATGTTAATCGATATTGTCTATTCGATAACACTTCCTGTGCTGTTCGCTTCCAAATTCAAACTTATCATCAACAAACTTTCCCAACAACTGCTTCCCCATTGGAGATGATTGAGTAATAACAACGATAGTTCGTTCTTCAAATATAAACTTGAGGCCGCCTGATACGGGTGCTAAAAACAGTGAGAGTGATTTTTCATCTTGATCGATTAATCTTACTAAAGCACCAACAAAAATTGCATCAGTTAATGAATAGTCTTGCGCTGTTAGATTTTGCATAGCATCAATATCCGCATAACACTCTGATGCACGTTTAGCTTGCCCCTCTGCTAAATAAGCAGCTTCCAAACCCAGTGTATCGTACTTATTTTCTGCAATATTAGCTTTGTCCGTTGCCGTCGAATGAGCTCTTCTTGCCGCAGTTAACGCAGTTTGATAGTTCGCTTCCAGTTCTATTATCAAATGGTCAATTAATCTTCGTTTATAATACATAGGTTTCTCAAGGTGCTGGACGCAAGATATATAGTCGACTAATCGGTTCATTAAATAGCTCGCCCTTTTTAGCTTATCATCTGCGACGGATAGTAATTGATTAAATTCAGATCACCAACACCAGCCTAAGTATTATACTAAACTTGCTATACACGTTGGGTAGTTGGCTAAAACTGATTCGTTTTAAAAAGATAGCGCTTAAAGAAAAAGTTACCACTTCATAATAATGAAAAACGGGTAGGATAAAAATGACTACTTAAACTTAAACAAATTTGAGCGATTCGAATTAGGTTGGAATTGTTCAATAAGGTTACAGATTCAATACTTTTGAATTTAGCTATCTATAGCTAACTCTGTGGCTGCGATTTAGTCGATTTACAGGTTAAAAACAATTACATTATTGGCTTGACCTTGCTGTCAAGTTAATGATGTGACTCAGAAACATGCCTAGCGAACATCTCAAATTCCTTGACTGGCAGCGGTCGGCTGAACAGATAACCCTGATACATATGACACCCCATACCCTCAAGACAATCAAGTTGGGCTTTGTTTTCGACACCTTCAGCGCTTACCTCCATCCCCATACTTTGGCTAAGAGCAATAATCATCTGGGCTATCGCCGCATCGTCCTTATCGTCTAAGATGTCTAGGACAAAACTCTTATCAATTTTCAGCCTATCAAGCGGTAACCGCTTCAGATATGATAGGCAGGAGTAACCCGTACCAAAGTCATCAAGGGAAAAGGCAATACCACTGGCCTTTAAGGTTACCATTTTCTCGAACACATCTTTCAAATCATAGACCATCACGCTTTCCGTCAACTCAAGATTAAGACGCAAGGGGTTAGCACCACTGCGCTTAAGTTCGGCTAATACTTGGTTAACGAATTGAGGCTGATGAAATTGTATGGCACTGACATTCACGGCAATACTGAGTTCTGCCATTTTCGGTATGCAAGCCCATTTGGCAAGTTGGTCGCAAGCATTTTGCAATACCATTAATCCTAAGGGCACTATAAGACCACTCGCTTCAGCAGCAGGGATGAACTCATCAGGCTGTATTATGCCCCGTTCAGGGTGTAGCCAACGGATTAAGGCTTCTACGCCTATAAGCCGATTTTTAAAGCTCACTAATGGTTGATAATAAAGGACAAATTGCCCTTTATCTAGAGAGTTACGTATATCATCCTCCAGTGCTGCACGAATGACCATCGATGTATGCATACTTGGGGCAAAAAACCGCAGAGTGTTGCGACCCCCAGCCTTGGCCGCGTACATGGCGGTATCGGCCTGTTTTATCAGTTCCTCAACACTGATAGCTTGTTCACTGAATAGAGCTATACCGATACTGCAGGAACAGCGGTATTGGACCTGACTGTTCAAATCTGTCTTGAAACCCTGCTGGAGTATATAGGGCTCTTTGAGGTAAGCGATAAACTTTTTTGCTACCGCCTCTGCTTGTCTATCAACTGATATTTTTTCATCCAAATCTTCGATAATCACTAAAAATTCGTCACCTCCAATTCGTGCCACCGTATCGCCCTCTCGTAAGCATGACTCTAACCGTGATGCGACAATTACTAGCAGCTTATCACCCATGTCATGCCCCAAAGAGTCGTTGAGGATTTTAAAATTATCCAAATCAATCATCAACACTGCGCCAAGCCTTTTATGCCGGGCACGGCTTGACAGAGCGTGTTCTAAGCGGTCAAGCATCAGTCGTCTATTAGGTAATTTAGTCAGCGGATCATAGAATGCAAGAGCCTTAATCTTTTCCTCCGCCATTTTTGTTAACGTAATGTCGTTTATGGTATACACATAATTAGAAATATCGCCTTGATTATTTCTAACTGCATTGATAGTGATCCATGCTGGATATACCTCTCCGTTTTTACGGCGCTCCCAGATTTCCCCTGACCATTTCTCTTTGCTTTTTAACGTTGCTCTCATTGCAATAAAAAAAGAGGGGGGATGTCGCCCCGAGTTGAATATGTCTGGGCTCTGCCCGATAATTTTTTCGGCGCTATAGCCGCTCATACCTATCAAAGCTCGATTAACGCGTAAAATCAGGTCATTAGCATCAGTAATGATCATACCTTCGAGTGATTCGAAAGCAATCGCTGCGATACGTTCTTGTTGTTGTAACATCCGTTGTTCTGTGATGTCATTCACTGCGACCCGCAATTCCGCATAACCGTCGGTGTCTTTTGTGCACATGCTACTCAGATGCACCCATACAATCCGATTACTCGAGGTCAACATTCTCAGTTCAAAGGACAGATTTTCCTCGCTTAATAACACGTGCTTTGTCTTTAAATAATAATCATCCTGGTCGTCTTTAAAGACAAAGCGGCTAAAGGACTGTTTAAGTAGCTTGCTTCGGTGAATATCTAACAAGCTCGAAAGGGTGAGGTTGGCTTCCAGAATAATGCCCGCTTCATTCAATGTGCAATACCCTACTGGGGACATATTATAAAGGTCGAAATATCGTTCTCTTGATGCGTCCAACATTATCTGCGTCTCACGCAGGTCTTGATTTTGCATCTCCAGTTCGATTTGATGCACTTCTAACTCGTGCAACATTTGCTTTACTTCGTTTGCTGACAGGAGTGCAATATCGCTCGATTTGACTTTATGTCTTAGGCTAGCTTCAGCCTCCGCTTTGTGACGTAAATCTATGCTATCGGCGGATGTTTTGTCGTTGTCTTCAGTCACAATGATATCCTCAATTCTTTCTGTTCGATTCCGAAGGCTTATGCTGTTGTAACTGAGCTTCCGCTTCGTGCAGGGCATCCTCGGCCTTTTTACGCTTGCTCACATTGATAAAAATGGTAGCGAAGTGGTCTGGCTCGTAGCGAAAAACAATGCACTCACACAAGCAATTACTCGGCTGAATGCGCTGTTCGAATTTGACTTTCTTTCCTGTCCTTACGACCTGTTCGAAAGTGCCCATCCAGTCAAATGAATCTTCTTCAGTAACGGGAGTAAGTTCTCTCATCGTTTTCCCCCGAGGGTCGATGCCTATGAGCTTTCGATGACTTGCATTAGACTCAAGAAAGCTATAATCGATGGCCTGGCCTGAACTATTATAGATCATCATGTGGCAGGCCACACCGAAAGGCACATTGTCAAATATGGACCTAAACTTACCCTCAGAATGCTCTAATTTAGTCTGTACTTCTTTCACATTAGTTATGTCGATAAAACTGAGCACAGCCCCCTCAATCACATTGTCAAGGGTTCTATAGGGCTGAATATGCATGGTGTACCAGATGCCATCTTTGGCTTCCACATCAATTTCTATGGACTTCAAGGTATCCAGCACTTCCTGAATGTCATCGATCAGCTTGTCATAACGGATCAGATTGGACACGATATGCGACACTGGACGGCCGACATCGCTAGCGATCAGGTTGAGTATAGTATAGGCGGTCGGCGTAAAACGCAGAATCCGTAGGTTATGATCAACAAACAGTGTGGCGATTCGAGTGCCTGCCAGTAAGTTGTTCATGTCGTTATTAACCAATGACAAGTCACTTACCTTAGTCTGCAATTCGTTATTTACCGTACCCAGTTCCTCATTGATCGATTGTAATTCTTCTTTTGAGGTTTCAAGCTCCTCGTTGGTGGATTGCAGCTCCTCGTTAATCGATTGCATCTCCTCGTTAGAGGACTTAAGCTCCTCGTTGGTCGTCTCTAACTTCTCCTGAGTTAACTGTAAGTATTTGTCTTTAGTGCTTAGTTCCTCTTCGAGTTCCTTCACTCGCTGTTTGGTATTAAGAGCCAATTTGGGGTCACCATCTGCATTCGTTCGAGATGAGGTTGGCTCTTTTATGGATGCTTGCTCTTCCATTGTCATCAAATACAGGTGCTCATCTGATGACAATGTGGCGTCAACCAGAACGGGGCAAACGGTTAGAGTAAAATACTGAGATTGGCCAGCTAAGTTTACTTTCAGATCTGTAGATCTTATGATTTTTTTATTTCTAACGGCCTCATATAGGGCAGTTCTCATCTTATCTTGTAAACCCTGTTTAGCCATTTTTATGACATTATTGACGATGACTTCCCCCGGTATGAGCTCAAGAAAAGCACCACTTTTCCCATGCAAATAAACAATGTCGCCGTTGCTCTGAATCAACAAGCTGGCAGGCGCGATCTTGTTGATTATTGCCCTTTCAGTTATCTCACGTAGTGATATTTTGGCGTCCAAAGGTGATTTGTTGCCACCTTCTTGTCCTCTATTGTTAACCGCGCGTCTTATTTTTTCTAAACTCAAACTTTTTAAATAGGTAACTCCCATACCTGGAATATCAATTTTACGCCTGAACAATTTCTGTGTACGGTCGACTACCTCAAATAGCTGTTCAGATTTGCTGATACCTTCAGACGTTCCTAGCATTAATATACCGCAATGGTTCAGAGCATAGTGAAATAGACCGATCAACTTCTGCTGCAGAGAGTTATTCAAGTAGATCAAAAGGTTTCTGCAAACGAGCAGGTCCAACTTCGAGAACGGAGGGTCTTTGATAACATCCTGCTCGGAAAAGATCAGCATGTCACGTATTACCTTGTTGATGCGAAACATATTGCTGTTGGGTTCAAGCGTAAAAAAACGCTTTAGACGTTCTTCCGACATATCATTCGCTATGCTGGCTGGATAAAGCCCATTTCGGGCGATGACGATCGCACGAGAATCGATGTCGGTAGCGAATAGCTGCACGGTATAGTCTTTTTTTAGCTTCTCAATATACTCACGCAGCAGGATAGCTATAGAGTAGGCCTCCTCGCCTGTGGAACATCCCACTGACCAAATCCGAATCGGTTCGCCGTCCGGTATCTTGTTAAACAACTTGGGGATAATAATCTTTTCGAGAAATTCCATGGCCTTGTCGTCTCGGAAGAACTTGGTCACACCTATTAGAAGATCGTAAAACAAAGCTTCTACTTCCATCGGATTAGCCTGAAGAAACTGAACGTACTCACTCATTTCCTTAACCTGATGGACCGCCAAGCGCCTCTCAATACGCCGGACAATAGTACTTGGCTTGTACTGAGAAAAGTCGTGACCCGTCTGGTTACGTATCAGAATATATATTTTATTCAATGCAGCGTTGGTTTGGGTTGTTTGAGTTTTAAAGGGAAACGTTTTAGCTACTTTAAAATGGTCAAGATACGCAATTAACCGAGTGCCCATTTTGCTAGGAGGCAACTCATAGTCAACCATCCCAGTGGCAATAGAATTGAGGGGCATGCCATCAAATTCCGCTGTACCGGGACTTTGCACCATTACCATGCCACCCTCGCCCTTGATCGATCGAATCCCCAGAGTACCATCACTGCCGTTGCCAGATAGCACAATCGCAATGGCGCTCCCTCGCTGATCTTGGGCGAGTGAACGGAAGAAAAAATCAATGGGTAAACGTTGACCATGTGGGGCAACAGGTTTCATCAATTGCAGGCGACCACTCATAACTGCCATATCATGATTAGGGGGAATGATGTAGACACAATTAGGCTGAACCACCATGCCATCTTCCACCTCGAATACGTTCATGGACGTATAGCGGCTAACAAGATCCGCAAGCATGCTTTTGTGATCAGGCGCCAAATGCTGCACCAGTACAAAAGCCACATTAGAAGCAACGATGTCGGGTAGCCCAGCGAAAAAAGCTTCAAAGGATTTTAAGCCCCCCGCTGAAGCTCCTATACCGACGATGTGCATATTATCTAGTGCTACGCTTATTAATTGCGCGCCAGGCTCCGCTTTTCTACTAACTTTGGGTAACACTTTATTAGCCTTCTTCAAACATCCTCCATCTGCTTTGATACTGCTATTGTATCCTTCAAGCTGCTCACAGCTATGCTTGACTGGAAACATGGCATTTAACAATGAACAGTAATTTACACATATGGTCATTATGTATCTTTGCAGGTTAAAATTTATTGATACAGATCAAATGTTACAACGGACCTGATTAATAATAGAGATGTAGGTTTAATGCGGCAGGAATTTGCTCACATGAGGATATAGTATGCTGATTTATTACCTTTCAACATGGTCAGTGTGAAGTGGTCAAGTCATTTTGGCCACGGGTTTATAGTATTTTCTATACCGATATTCCGATTCATTTGGCGTCAATCGGCCGCTATATGAATACGGCTTAATTTCACGGTAATAGCCAATAATAAAATTGCAAGATCCCTATATAATATATTTGTGTGGTAACGATTATATTACCCCAAACTCGGGGTGCGGGGGAGTTCAATTATCTATAAATGGCAAAACGCGCCAATTGGTTAAAAGCCCTGATTGTCAAATTGCGCGTTGCAAGAAGTGTTACTTCCAAGTTTTAATATGGTCACACACACAAGTCGATTTTTGATTAAATCAAAAAAAAAGCAGAATCAATTGATTCTGCTTTTTTGTATCTACATCAAATTAACTTTATGATTCAGGGGCGGTATTCTTCATCGGGGAACTTGCTTGCGACTTTGAATTCGCAACAACCGCTGATTTACCACCAAGCTCAAAATTACCCCTAACATCATCAGAAATAGCTTTAACGATTTCTGATTCAG
>JBLIKA010000081.1:0-15639 GCA_047637355.1 Glaciecola sp.
AAAAGCTCAAAAGCTCAAAAGCTCAACGAAGCGCAACCGTTAAACGACGGTTGCGTTTTTTTTTGCGACGGGTTGCGTAAATCTCCCCGTTTTGGCAGCGCAAGCTGTCCTTACAAATCAACCGTAAAAAGTCGCTCGAGCGCTTTCATGTGGCGCTTGGCAATAGGTGTCGTAGTGATTGACACTTTCCAGTGGTAGATTTCGCTTTTGTTGGTGTTTTGACTGAATGCTTGCGTTGTTTTCGGTTAGGTTTGTGCAATAATGACAAAAATGTAATAAAGCGCTAAGATTGTGCAAAAAATAAAAGCGCAAAAAATAAAAGGCAGGACACATGACACAACAAGTGGTTATGAGTGGTACCGGATTGTGGACACCCAAGCACAGCATTACTAATGAAGAACTTATCGATAGTTATAACGATTATGCAGATAAGTTTAATGCCGAAAATGCCGACAAAATAGCAGCCGGTGAGATTGCTGAAAAGCCGCATTCAAGCGCTCAATTTGTTGAAAAGGCGTCTGGCATTAAAAACCGCTATATTTATGAAAAAGAAGGTGTGCTTGATATTAATCGCATGCGCCCAGTTATTGCGGAGCGTAGCGACGACCAAATTTCAAATCAGGCAGAAATTGCAGTTGAGGCAGCCAGAAACGCGATGAAAGCTGCCAATAAAACTGCAGAGGACATTGATGCCGTTATTGTGTCTTGTGCATACTTGCAGCGTTCATATCCTGCAATTGCTATTGAAGTGCAGTCGGAATTAGGTATTAAAGGCTTTGGTTTTGACATGCTAGTAGCCTGCTCGGCGGCAACTTTTGGCATGCATCGCGCTTACGAAATGATAAAAGCTGAAACGGCTAAAACGGTGTTGGTGATTAATCCTGAATTGGTGTCCCCTCAAATCAACTATACTGATCGTGACAGCCATTTTATTTTTGGTGATGTCGCCACTGCAATTATATTAGAAGCAGAGGATACAGTGACAAGTGATAACGCATTTAATGTGATGTCGACAAAAGCGTTTACCCAATTTTCTAGTAATATTCGATCGAATCATGGTTATTTGAACCGAGCAAATGATACCGACCCTTATGGTGCTGATAAGTTATTTCATCAGGAAGGTCGTAAGGTCTTTAAAGATGTTTGTCCATTAGCTGCTGAGCATATTAGAGAGCATTTGGCTAAACATGACCTTACGCCTAAAGACTTAACGCGCTGGTGGTTGCATCAAGCCAACATCAATATGAACACGCTTATTAGTAAACGTTTATTGGGTAGGGAAGCAACGATTGAAGAGGCGCCGATCGTACTTGACCGTTATGCTAATACTGCTTCTGCAGGCTCTGTTATTGCGTTCAATCTTTACAATAAAGACTTAGTCAAAGGTGACTACGGTATTCTTTGTTCTTTTGGTGCTGGCTATTCAATTGGTAGCCTATTAGTTCAAAAACGTTGATGTTCGCCGACTTAGGATACGCAATTGCAACGCTAGGCTATTTTGTGCTGCTATTATTGCTTTTTACAGGACGTACAGCTGGTATTGGGAAATACCTTTTAGTGGCCGCCACGCTCACGACTTGTTTGTGGGCATTGAGCAATATTCGTTTGTTGGGCTGGCAAGCACAAATCAGTCATTTTTTTCTTGCTGACGCTATTCGTCAGTGGGTTTGGGTGTTGTTTCTCGCCGCTTGTCTGCGCTCCGATTTTAGCTCATTTAAAGAAATATTTTTTCGTCCGATCACACTATCCTTTTTAGTTTTACCTACTGTGGCCATCATTACTGGTGCAACGTCGGCGTTGCCTTATTTATGGCAATATTCGCTACATACTTTAATTGCTTTGCAAATGCTTATCATATTGGAATTGGTTTACCGGCAGGCGGGTGAACAAAAATGGGCATATAAACCGTTAGTATTGTTCCTGGGTGGATTGAGTTTATTTGATTTTGTTACCTATGCAAATGCGACCATGATTAATCAAATTGGCGATAATTATGTGTATGTGCGAGGTTATATCTTTGTAGCACTGTTACCATTTTTGATCCTTGCGATTCGGCGTATTAGTTATTGGGGGGTCGCTATTTTTGTAAGCCGAGACGTGGTGCTACATAGCACGCTATTGCTAGTTGCAGGTGGTTACTTATTCTTGATGGCTCTAGTCGGCTATTTAGTAAAGTTTTTGGGTGGCTCTTGGAGTTACCCTTTACAGTTAGTGCTTATTGGCGCATCCCTAATCTTATTACTAACCTTATTTCTCTCACATAATTTTCGTACTAAAATTAAAGTATTTATTACTAAACATTTCTATGCCAATCAGTTTGACTATCGGGTGGAATGGGTAAAACTAACAGAGATTTTAAGTGAACAGCAAGAAAGCTTGAATGAAGTTTATCAAACATCTCTTAGCGGCATGCTTCAGGCGGTTGAGTATGAAAGCGGCGTCCTACTTAAATTAAATAAAAATGGTTGGCAACAAGTAGCGAAGATCAATGGCGGAGACAGTCGTGACTATGACATAGCTAAAATACAGATGTTGCAGTCCTTTTTTGAGCTGAAAACATGGATCATTGATATTGGAGAGTTACGTGTCAAACCTCATCAATATGAAGAACTCAGCGGTAAAGCTTATTTTATGGACTCGTTTGATTATCAGCTTATCGTCCCCATTTTCAGACAGGAAAAACTATGGGGAATGGTCCTACTTGATGCAAATAGCGAAAATGCGAAGTCATTGAACTGGGAATTTCGCGACTATATTAATGCCGTGACAGCGCAAGTCTCTAACTATATTTTTCAGTTTGAAGGAGCCAAATCATTGGCTCAAAATGCTCAATTCGCGGCTTTTAGTCGCATGTCAGCGTTTGTATTGCATGATTTAAAAAATGTCATGGCCCAAATTGACTTAATACTAGCTAATGCGAAGCAGCATAAGTCTAACCCTGAATTTATTGATGATACATTTGAGACACTTGAGCACACCAAAAGCAGAATGGATAATATGCTCAAGCAATTAACCGAGAAGAAAACGAATCAAAGACAGCATCAACTTCAAACCGATATTGGTTCTGTTTTACACCATGTGGTTAAGCAACGTTGCCAAGGGTTTATGCCCCTGCCAATACTAGATTGTGAGTCTTCGCTATTAGTACAAATAGATGCCGAAAAATTTTCTAATGTCATGTATCATCTAATTAGCAATGCACAACAGGCAACTAAAGACATCGGTACAGTGGTTATTAATGCATCAAGGTTTAATGATAATGGTCAGGACTATATTGTCGTTAAGGTCATGGATACAGGCGAGGGAATGTCTGCACAGTTTATTGAAACCCGTTTGTTTACACCTTTTGATACCACAAAAGGTAATGCAGGAATGGGCATTGGTGCATATGATGCCAAAAATTATATTGAAGAAATTGGCGGTATAATTACTGTTGATAGTAAAGTCGGCCAAGGAACGGTATTTACATTAAGTATACCTGTGACGGAATAACATTAGGGGTTAGGATGGACAAAGTATTAGTAGTAGATGATGACTTAGGTATTCAAAAACAACTGAAATGGGCATTATCTGAATTTGATACCGTTTTTGCAGCAGACCGCAGTTCGGCAATCGTTCAACTTAGACGATTTGAACCAACGGTTGTCACACTCGATTTAGGACTGCCACCGGACCCTGCTAATGCCTCAGAGGGTTTAAAAGCCTTACAAGAAATTATGACCTTGATGCCACGCACAAAAGTGATTGTAGTGACGGGTAATAATGAAAAAGAAAATGCGCTAAAAGCTATTAATATGGGAGCCTACGATTTTTATCAAAAACCCATTGATTCTGACACTATCAATATCCTCATCAAGCGCGCGTTAAACTTAGCTGAGTTGGAGAATCAAAATCGACTCTTAACGCTGTCTACCCCATCTATGGGACGCATTATCGGTAATAGCGAGGCAATTCAAGCCATAAGCCGAAAAGCTGAGAAAATAGCACTGACTGATATTACTGCGTTGTTGTTAGGCGAAAGTGGGACCGGGAAGGAAGTATTTGCTAGAAGCATCCATGAGCACAGTAATCGTAAAACAAAACCTTTTGTTGCCATCAACTGTGCATCAATTCCTGAAAATTTACTTGAGAGTGAGTTGTTTGGATACGAGAAAGGTGCTTTTACTGGAGCCAATAAAACCACTTTAGGTAAGATTGAAACGGCCCAAGGCGGAACCTTATTTTTAGATGAAATTGGTGATATGCCTTTAGGCTTGCAAGCCAAAATGTTGCGATTTTTGCAGGAGCGTGTAATAGAGCGAGTGGGCGGGAGAAGCGAAATCCCGGTCGATATCCGCGTTATTTGTGCAACTCATCGTGATTTACAAAGTATGGTAAAAGAAGAGACCTTCCGCGAAGATTTGTTTTATAGAGTCGGTGAGATTATTATTTCGATCCCACCATTACGTGATCGTGATGATGATGTGGTGTTGTTAGCCAGAATTTTCTTGAATCAATATAAAGACGAATATGGTGCAAAAACTACAGGTTTTAGTGATGAGGCCATAGAGGCCATGTTAGGTCATTCTTGGCCTGGAAATATTAGAGAGCTACAAAATAAATTAAAATCAGCAGTCGTGTTGGCTGAAGGTAGCGTTATTAATGCTGATGATCTTGGTCTTATTGCAAAGGTAAAAGACACACAACCTTTGGTGCTCAATTTACGTGAAGTGCGCGAACTAGCTGAAAGTAAAGCGATCCGAAGAGCTTACCATCAGTCGGACCAAAATATTTCCAGAACTGCCGAGTTACTAGGAATAACACGACCCACTCTTTATTCGTTGATTGATAGATACCACTTGGAAGACTTAAAGGCCAATACATAGAATTAGCGTACCTATCTGTTCTATTTGAGAATGGTATGTATGTTTGCTCAAATAGGACCGTGTTTAATGTTCTATACATAATGAATAGAACGAACGCTTACAAGGCGTTATGCGAAGTGAATGCTGAGTTCAGGTGATTGTGTATTGTTAGACCTCAGTACAGACGAAAATAAATAACGCAGTTCGTCTGCGGCCTTACCCTTTGGTTCAATCTCGATTACTGATAAGCCTGATTCCTCGCTATCATCATAAATATGACGCTCATGTAAAATTGCTGTGGCAATAGGAATGTCATATAAACTTGCTGTTTGCTTTGCATCGTTAACACGGGATTGTTGATTCGGCTGAGATGGACATTGGGTAAACACAATATGGGCTGCTAATTGCGGATTGACCATTTTGCAACTGTTGACCAACTCATCTAAATGCAGAAGCGTTTTTAAATCTCGACGTTTTGGGCGCATGGGTAAAAGAGCCACGTCAGCCGTAGATAGAGTTGAGCGCAGGGCTAATAAGTCTTGTGCACCACAATCGACAATTACATATTCGTATTGGCTGTTGTAGCCAAGTAAATGATTGCGTATTTTGCCATTAAGTTGCACACAATCAATTGGTAAAGCGCTGAGGTTGTTGTTTCGTAATTTTATCCAATCAGCAGTCGTTCCTTGAATATCACAGTCAACCAGTAATATCGTTGCCATTTTGTCTATTGCCAGATAAGTAGCTAAATTCTGCGCTATACAGCTTTTACCACTACCACCTTTTTCACCACCGACTAAAATTATCATAATTCATCCTTTTCGATTGGTATTAAGATTAATAAGCTGGGAAGCATCAAAATTTCCTTATATTTAATTCAAATTGCCATATTTACTCATTAAAAGTTACTCCTTTACTGGTATTTTTGCGAATATCTATTAATATTTACGCATATAACTCAATACCTTAAATCAAGGAATAAAATGGCTCAACCAACAAGTTTACCAAATCAAGAAGGCAAGCAAGTCCCTGACGTTACTTGGCCCGTAAGAAGTGGTGATGACTGGAAAAAAGTGTCGTCACAACAAATATTTGCAGGTAAAAAGGTTGTATTATTTTCGCTTCCTGGTGCGTTTACTCCGACATGTTCGTCTACTCATTTACCGCGTTACAATCAATTAGCAAGCACTTTTAAGAAATTAGGTGTTGATGAAGTTTGCTGTATGTCAGTTAATGACACATTTGTTATGAATGCATGGTTGGCTGACCAAGAAGCTGGAAATATTACGGTTATACCTGATGGTAATGGCGAATTTACTGCAGGTATGGGAATGCTTGTGGATAAAAGCGATATTGGTTTTGGCAAAAGAAGCTGGCGTTATTCCATGTTAGTAAACGATGGCGTGGTAGAAAAAATGTTCATTGAACCTAACAAGCCAGGTGACCCGTTTGAAGTGTCTGACGCCGATACGATGCTTGCTTACTTAGCTCCGGAAGCTAAAGCACCAGAGGATGTATCGTTATTTACCAAACCCAACTGTCCGTTCTGTGAAAAAGCTAAAATGCTGCTCAAAGGCGCTGGTTATGAATATGAAGAAATTATTTTAGGTACGCAAGCTACCTTAGCCTCATTAAAAGCAGTGTCCGGTCATGATACAGTTCCACAAGTATTCATTGGCGGCAAGCGTATCGGTGGAAGTGACGACCTAGAAGCTTATTTGCAAGGTCATAGCTAAACCAAATCATAAGAAATATGTCAGATGCAGAGGCACATGTTGAGCAACAGTGCCTTTTTTTGTTTTTGCAAAGTATAAAATGCCGTAGACTTAGCACTTTATAAAATAAACATCATTTTTAAAGCACTACTCATTTGTAAAGTATGATTCATTCTCAAAGATTGCTTCAGTTAAAGGAACGAAAATTGATAGACAGTGGTATCGCGAAACTAGCTATATTGAAATTTTTTACAACCGGCGCTCTAGTGATGCTGGTGTTGTTTTTTGTGCGGCCAGTTCAAGCCCAGGAACTAAATAGCAATCGACTTGCTCTGCCCGTGCAACTGTTCGAGGATTTTTATACATTGTATGAAAACGAATTAGGTAGTGTTAGACCTTGCCAAGACAACGTTGGATTATATGAATACAAAGTATGCTCTAAGGCACTTAGAAATGAAGGTAACTCTCCTTTTATTTTGTATTCCAAAGGTATGCCTAGTGCAAATGGTAAAAGACAAATCGCACCTATAGTCGTGTTATTTCACGGCTTATCGGACTCTCCTTTTTATATTCGTTCAATCGCGGAACATCTTAACGATAAAGGATTCACAGTGGTTGCGCCTCTAACGCCCGGGAATGGAAAACTGGATGCCGCTAACGATATGCGTGACCCTACTTTGCAGCAACGCTGGTATGCTCACGTCGATAGCATCATGAACCTTATTAGCCCTTATTCAGATAAAACTTATATTGGTGGATTTTCAACGGGAGGGACACTTGCCACTAGGTACATGTTATTGCATCCCGATGAAATCGATGGTTTATTACTTTTCTCAGGGGCCTTAGCCTTGTCTGAGAGTGCAGAAAACTTAGGTCAAATTTGGGGCATGAAGTGGATAGCAAAAATAGTCGATGGTGATTTTGTTAGCACTGGAGCAAACCCTTACCGTTACCCCGACGTAGCAGGCTATGCTGGCTTAACACTTGCCGATGTTATTTTTGAGATACGTTATTTATTAGCAGAAACGACAGTTTCAAAGCCTATTTTTGTTGCGCATTCACTCGCTGATATTATTACTCCCTATTATGGCGTGGAGGACCTAATGGCAAAGATTGACGGTGAACATCAAGTGATGACAATTGACCGCTCATACGACATGTGTCACCAAGATTTGGTTATGAGTTCCATGATGATGATAGGCCTTAAAATAGATAAAACACAACTCAATATAAGTGAGCGTTGTGCGATCCCAAAACCTAATCCTTTATTCAATAATATGATGGCGATGTTGGACTATTTTTTTGAACAACAGCTCAAAGGTCAATAATGCAGGTTAAAACTCGTTTTGACTTAAAGTATGAAAACAAAAGTGAAAGTAGTCTTTCTGTAGTTGAACGCTATAGGCGTGGTATTGAGGAAAATAATTGGGAGACTAACCTTGCGCTTGTCCATTATCGAGGTGGTGAAGAGGAATTTCAGTTAGGAAAAGCATACCTTCAGAGCGATGACCCAATTGACCGCGGGGTAGGCGCAGATATTTTGGGGCAATTAGGCTGGCGTGATAAAACTTTTTTGGATATGAGCGTTAGTTTATTAATATCGGCATTGCAGGACAAGGTTGATAGTGTTGTTTATTTTGCCTGTGTTGCCCTCGGTAACCGCTGTGACGAAAAGGCGATTGCTCACGTTATTAAGTTAGCGCAAAGCCCCAGTACAGAAATTAGGAATGGCGTTGTCTTTGCCTTGTTAGGTCAAGAATCAACCGAGGCTATTGATGTTATGTTGTTGTTGTCTCGCGATGAAGATCTCGATACAAGGAATTGGGCAATGTTTGGGCTAGGTACACAAATTGAAATTGATTCACCTCAAATTCGACAGGCATTGCATAAAGGTACTTCTGACGAAGATAGTGAGATCAGAGGTGAAGCGCTTGTAGGACTCGCAAACAGAAAGGATAGTGGCGCGATTGAGTTACTCTTAAATGAATGGGAAAATTTTGAAGACGTAAGTATCTTGAGTATAGAAGCCGCCGAAATACTAGCGAGCCCAAGGTTATATTCAACGCTAATTGAGTTGGAAAAAACATTGGATCTAGAAGAGGACGTGTTTTTTGAATATCAACTCCAACACGCACTTGATGCATGTAAACCTAAAATGCTACAGGTAGTTTAGCATTAGCTATTGGTGTCTTTTTTATCAGCATCAGCTGGCGTTTGCTCTGCCTTCTTAACCCGTATTTTACTCCCATCAAGCTCAATATTGTTCAGTTTACCGATCGCAATTTTAGCTTCGCCAATTTTGGGCATTTCAACGAATGCGAAGCCTTTGGACTTGCCAGTGAGTTTGTCAATAACTACACTGCAAGATTGAACTAAGCCAATTTCAGTAAAGAGGGCGTTAAGTGATTCTTGTGTGGTGCTTCTTGCTAAGTTTCGTATTATTAGTTTCATTGAGGTACATGGTCAAAGTAATTTCGCCCATGATACCTCAACAATGCCCGTATGTTTTAACTAAAGTTAACCTTGTACGCTAAATTCATCCTGCTTTAGCGACAGCTTCAACCTCGCGCCATACACGCAATACATTTTCATTCAGAATTTTTTTAATATTACTCTCTGAATATCCACGATCTAACAAACCTTCAACAAGGTTAGGAAACTCAGAGACGTCCTTTAAATTGACGGGCAGAGAATCTCCGACACCGTCGTAGTCTGATCCAATACCAACATAATCAATACCGACTAAATTAACCACGTGGTCGATATGATCAAGTACTGTCTCCAAGGTAGCAAATGGGTAAGGACTTTGCGTATTATACGTTTTAACAAAATCCTTCACTTCTTGGCTATCTTCACCAAATGCTTTAGCGAGCTCTTCTGCCTTATTGGTTCTGTTGTCACGCCAGCTGCGCGCAACTGGGCTAACGAACCCTGAACCAAAGTTAATCATAATAACGCCTTTGTTAGCAGCTAGGGCTTTGATCATTTTGTCATCCATATTACGCTCAAATCCGGGAGTGAATTTACGTAAAGATGAATGTGACGCTATGACAGGGGCGTTGCTTATTTCGACAACCTGATAAAAAGCGGCGTCAGAAACATGCGATATATCAACAATAATCCCAAGTTTGTTCATTTCTACTACTAACTCTTTACCAAAAGGACTGAGGCCTTTCCATTGTCGGCGTAAGTCATAAGATGAATCGCTAATATGGTTACTCTGGCTATGCGCGAGCGTTATGTAGCGAATTCCTCGTTCATGAAAGATGCGCAGGGTATCAAGAGAACCTTGCACTGGAGAGCCATTTTCCATTCCCATTGGCAATGAGATTTTATTGTCTTTAAAATTTTGTTCTACATCAGCAACTGAATATGCCAGTGCAAATTTATCCGGAGCGCGTCCAACAATAGCTTCGACATAGTCAATTAACTTGTGAGCCAAGGCTGTCGATTCAGCCGAATTGTCCAGACTAGCAGGTACATAAATAGACATGAAAGGCGCATTTAAGCCACCTTCTACCGCACGAGGATAATCAAAATCACCATTTTCTGTGCTTTTTGTGACGTCTACCCATTGATTTTGTATTCGATAGGGCACATCTATATGACCATCGACAATAATATTTTGTTGAGTGATTCGTTTCGCTGCTTGCGCGTTACTTTCAATTTTTTGTGCTGAGCTTGTGGTATGACATGCCGTTAGCACTAATGATGAGAGTATCACGAGGATAGCGGTGGATTGTTTTCGCATTAGCAGTCCTTTTGGAATAGATATTTATTAATTGTTATTTTTATTTAATATTATAGCGGTGTTTTTGTTGTCGTTTACGTTAACAGTAATAAAAACACGGATAGAATAAAAATTGTACGGTTTCAACTTGGCAACCATGGTTGTCTTGACCGTATTGTGCAACTTAATAGAAAAAAAGCCTAATTTTAGTTGTTAATATTAGGTTACAGAGTGACTTCCAATTCTGTTTAGGCGATAATAACCGTCTTTATCCCATGGGTAAAAACACGAATTTTCATTGTCATGAAACTGGTTAGTCGTAAACCCTTCATGGCAGTTTCATGACTGAACGATGCAGCGCTAACGATTAGAAATAGCCTCATCAAACTTAAGTAAGAGAATTATATTAAAATGGCTATTAATTATATCGCGCTGGACAAAAAAACGCATAAAGATCTAAAAATCATTCCTCAGCTAGATCTTAGTTTTGCAAAAGAAACTCACCTTGCAGCAGCAACTATCCGTGAATTCGCGCATTTGGCATCATCAATGCCGGTGGTTTTCATTGAAGATCCAACGAATAAGAACATCCATACTGTCGCAATGCTAGGTGTTGACCAAAACGTTAATTTGTTCTGGGCAGAAGACAAATGGCAGGGCCCGCATGTACCATTAAACATACAGCGTTACCCTTTCGATATTCGTCCGGATGGCGAGAAACTGGGAGTATTCTTTGATGAAAATAGCCATTTAGTTGCCGACGAAGGTGAAGCATTATTCACAAAAGAGGGCGAACCTACTGATTTCTTAAAGAATCGTCAGCAATTTTTAGCTGAACTTGCAAACAGCGAAATGCTCAACCAACGTTTCGTAAAACGTGTTGTAGAGCTTGAATTGCTAGAAAACATACAAATTGGTATTCAGTACCAAGACGGCACTGCTCGTAACGTAACAGGTATAATGAGTATCGATGAGAAAAAACTCAATGCGCTGGATGATGCGGTTATTCTTGAACTACACAAAGCCGGCTTCTTAGGCGCTATGTACGCAATTATGATGTCATTAGCACAATTGAACCGTTTGGTTGAATTATCTAACAAGGGCGATAAACCAATTAGAACGGTGCAAATTAGACCTGTACCTAAAGAAGGCGAAGGCGAACAACCTACTGCTTAAAATACAAGCAATTAAAAACTAAAGCAAAAACCACCTTCGGGTGGTTTTTTTATCTCTCAAATTCATGCAATGCCTGTGTTTATATACAGTCTAGGGTTGTAAACTATTTACCAGTTTGAAGTAAATGTGCTTGACAGTGGGGCATGATGGTACATAAACTATGAAAAGTGGGTAAAAGTGGCGAAAAATGGTTTTTTCGGTCGAATGCAACCAGCTTAATAATAAAAATAATAATATGAGCTAATAATAATAAAAGGCTAGGGGAATGTTCCGCGGCGCTAACGCAATTAATCTGGATAGCAAAGGTCGACTAACGATACCCACAAGGTACCGTCAGTCGCTGTTGGATGATTGCCAGGGACAGCTGGTCTGCACGATCGATACCTCCCAAAACTGTTTGCTACTTTACCCCCTCCCCGAATGGGAGGAAATTGAGCTTAAATTGAGTAAGCTTTCGAGTACAAATCCTCAAGAACGTCGTCTGCAACGCTTGCTACTAGGCTATGCAATGGAAGGCGAAATGGACAAAAGCGGGCGTATACTAATCGCACCGACACTCCGCCAACATGCCGCTCTGGACAAACAAATCATGCTTGTCGGTCAACTCAATAAATTTGAGATTTGGGATGCGAACGTTTGGCAGCAGCAGATCTTTGAAGACATTGAAATCGAGAAACTGGGCCAATTCGAGCTTACTGAACGTCTTCAGGATTTCTCATTATGACATCAGAAAAATTTATTCATCGCTCGGTACTGCTGCAAGAATCTATCTCTGGCTTGAATATTAAGCCTGATGGAATTTATATTGACGCGACTTTTGGACGTGGTGGCCACAGTGCCGAAATTCTCAAACAACTTTCAAGTAAAGGTAGACTCATTGCATTGGACCGCGATGATACAGCAATTGAGTCTGCCCAACGTTTTATCGACGACCCTAGATTCAGCATACATCATGTCGCATTTTCAAACATTGAAGACGTGGTCAACGAACTTGAGCTGATGTGCGACATTGATGGTGTGTTAATGGATATAGGGGTGTCGTCCCCACAACTAGATGATGCTTCAAGAGGCTTTAGTTTTCAAAAAGACGGTCCTTTGGATATGCGTATGGATCGTTCTACTGGCATAAGTGCATCTGATTGGTTAAATAAAGCTGATCTCGAAGAAATCACGATGGTATTAAAAACCTATGGTGAGGAAAAATTTGGCAAGCGAATTGCGCATGCAGTAATAGAGCAAAGGGTGATAAAGCCTCTAGAAACCACCGCAGAGTTTGCTCAATTAATTGATAAAGCGGTGCCCGTAAAAGATAAGTTTAAGCATCCTGCGACGCGAAGTTTCCAAGGTGTCAGAATTTTTATTAATGGCGAACTTGATCAATTGAACCAGGGCTTAGAATCCGCCGTTCGGGTGCTTAAGACGGGTGGCAGATTAGTGGTTATCAGTTTTCATTCGCTTGAAGATCGCGTAGTAAAACGCTTTATTAGAAAATTAAGTAAGGGTAAAGACATTCCTCGCGGATTACCTATTACACAACAGGAAATAGATGCAGAGAAGCTTGTGATAGCTATCGGTAGAGCCGTAAAACCTACCGCTAAAGAAATTGCACAAAATGTGCGGTGCCGCAGTTCAGTGCTTAGAACAGCCGAAAAATTATGAATATGCCCAGTACCAACTTTAACTTGTTGTTACTTATCACATCTGAACTAGGCCGTAATTTATTTAAAGTGATGTTGTTTATAGCCGTTGTTGCAACTGCTATTGGCGTTGTCCTAGGTGCTCATCATAACCGTCAGTTATCGATGCAACACGAATCGTTAATTCAAGAAAAAGATGAGTTGGACGTCGAGTGGCGTCACTTGATTATTGAACAAAGCGCGTTAACTGAGCACAACCGTATCGAACAAGTGGTTCGTGAAAACCTAAATATGCGTCGTCCAAATCCGGAAGATGAGGTTTTAGTGCGAGGGAAATCGAATGGCAGGTAACGCTAATCGGCGCGTATCTGCTAAACGAGGAACCAGCAAAGACCGCCAAGCCAAACATAATACATCCCCCATGTTGATGCAGTGGCGCTTTCTTACCGTGCTTTACAGTGTAGGACTCGTTTTTGTGTGCTTAGCTGCTAGAGCCGCTTTTATTCAGGTAATAGAACCTGACCGCTTAATTCAACAAGGCGACAATCGTACCATTCGAGTGCGAGACAATCCAAGCTATCGTGGTTTGATTACTGACAGAAATGGTGAGCAGCTCGCAGTGAGCGTGCCGTCGAAGGCTATTTGGGCCGACCCAAAAGTAGTTAATGCATTTGATAGCGATACTGGTGAAATGCAAGCGCTGGATAAGCGCAGATTCCAAGCGCTCGCAGAAGTATTGGGTCTTGATGTGCAAAGCTTGTATGACAAGGTAGATAACCCCAAACGTCGGTTTGTGTATATTGAACGTCAAGTTACACCTGCGATGGCTAATTTTGTTGAAGAATTGGCTATCCCAGGTATTTATTTACGTAACGAATCCAAACGTTACTACCCAACTGGAGAAGTCTCCCCGCATGTCATTGGTTTTACTAATGTTGATGATAAAGGTATCGAAGGCATTGAAAAGTTATATAACGATTGGTTGACTGGCACTCCGGACAAACGCAAGATTCGTCGCGATGCGAAGGGCCGTCAAGTTGAAATTATTGAACAGCATGCTGGAGAGAAAGCCGGCGATTTGATGCTGACTATCGATCAACGTATTCAAGCTTTAGCCTATCGTGAGCTGAAAGAAGCGACGTTATACTTTAAAGCAGCTTCGGCATCGGTAGTTATCGTTGATGTTCATACCGGTGAAATTCTTGCACTAGCCAATACGCCTTCATATAACCCAAACAATCGTAAGACCGTGTCTAATCATCGTTTGCGCAATAGAGCAATAACAGACGCCTTTGAACCCGGTTCTTCATTAAAACCAATTGCGGTATTAGCCGCATTAGAATACGGTTCAGTGCAGAAAGACTCCATTGTTGACACTTCACCTGGTTGGATGCGTTTAGGCGGCAGCCGAATTGAGGATCCACGTAACTATGGTAAAATTAGCGTCACAGAAATCATTCAAAAATCGAGCAATATGGGTACGTCTAAGTTGGCGCTATCGGTAGAAAAAGGCTTCCTCATGGATACCTACTACAACATGGGCTTGATGAGTTCTACGGGCAGTAACATGGTTGGTGAATCAAACGGGATCTTTCATGAACGTAATCGCTGGTCTGACCATGAACTCTCATCACTATCGTTTGGTTACAATATTTCAGTCACTACAGCTCAGCTTGCCAGAATGTATGCGACGATTGGCAACGGAGGTGTAAAAGTACCATTGTCTATTATCAAGTCGAATGAACCTGCTTTCGAATTACCCGAGCGCGTTGTGAGCCATGAAAATGCAATGGCGGTTCTGGAAATGATGGAAAGCGTGACACAAGATGGGGGCTCAGGCGTAAAAGCGAGAGTACCTGGTTATCGTATTGCGGGAAAAACGGGTACAAGTCGAAAGGCTGTTGCAGGTGGTTACGGTGAAGAATACGTAAATATTTTTGCGGGTGTTGCACCCGTTTCAAACCCGCAAATAGCAGTGGTTGTGCTGATAAACGAGCCCGGCGGTGATTTGTATCATGCTGGCGATACAGCGGCGCCAACTTTTTCTAAGATAGTCGCAGGTACATTGCAAATGCTGAATGTGCCGCCCGATGACAATAGCGAAACAGCGAGAATTTATAGTGGGGGTCAGTATGACACCCAGTAAAGCTAAGCTGAATACCCGTTCAATCGCCTCTATACTGGCGATTTTTGACATTATAATAGCTAATACTGACGTTGACAATATCGTTTTGGATAGCCGTAATGTCAATCACAACTCATTATTTATTGCGCATCAAGGCACAAGTGATAATGGCGCGAAATATGTCCAAGACGCAATCAATAATGGTGCGAAATTAGTCCTTATTAACGCACAAAATGCTGAACAACATGGCGAAGTGAATAGTATTGATAATGCGTTAATTGTTCATTTTTTCGAATTAGAGAAGCAAATCGGCTTTATTTGTAGCGCCTTTCACCAACATGTTTCAAATCAGCTTCAGTGTATCGCGATTACTGGTACGAATGGCAAAACATCGGTTGCACATATTTGCGCC
>JBLIKA010000082.1:0-15485 GCA_047637355.1 Glaciecola sp.
TGTAAATGATAAGCGGATGTCATCGCTTTCACCGACTTTAATTTTTGAGTTAATGCTAAGACCGGTTGATGATGTGGAGTCATCAACTGAAACAATATTGTCATAATTTAATTGACGTACAAGACCGGCAATTGATAAATGCCCCCAATCAGCGCTGTGGGTGTAACGAACTACAGCATCTGGAATAGCACCGTCATCGGATACAATTCTGGCACCGCCACCAAAAGGTGTGATAGTCGTTTCTGAGTTCTCTAATGCAAATTCCCATGCACCAGTTTTATATTTTACAAGTGCTTGGCGGCCAAACACGACACCATCAGTTGTGCCAACAAAATCAAGTGATTCAGGTAAAGTTTTAACGTCTTGGAAGGTTGTCCATGTTTGACCAACTGTCCAGCCTTTATAACTAATAAAAGCATGACGAACACGAGGCACGTACGAATTACTCACGCGCTCGTTACCACCTGGAGTAACTAAAAAATCGAATTCTAATACGCCAGTAATACTGTCGCCTTCATCTGTTTTAGTGTTTGTGGTGAAACGAAAGCGAGATTGTTTAGTATGTGCATCAAACTGAGTACTTTCTTCTATCCCACCAACCGGAGTTAAACCAGGAAGATAGAAATCTCGGCCAATGCTTTGAGAACCTAATGAACCATCGGAGTAATTGCTAAACATAGCATCTACTTTTATATAGCCACTGAATTTCACATCGGTACCTGCCAACATGTCCGCTTGAGTATTCATTGAAACCGCAGATATTCCTAGGGCTAATGAAACCGCTAATGCAGACCTTAATATTGAATTTTTCATATTCGTTTCCATCTTCCTAAATGTTATTAGTATGTAAAGGTATTGTAAATTAGCGTTGATTTTACGTAAATCAAGGCGATTGCAAATTAGCGCATGGTCTATCAGACTAAAGTCTTATGAAATCCAGAAGGGTGTTATTTTCGGATCATACCAAAGTATTATTTTTGTTTGCCCATATAGGTATATTGTTAGTAAAGGAGTAACCTATTTTTTAGAACGTTAAATACGGAGACAATACAATGTCGGCCAAAAAACTTTATCCAGTACCTGAATCATACAAGAAAGATACCTTGCTGACGCCAGAGCAATATAGCGCGATGTACGAACAGTCAGTGAATGATCCTGACGCTTTTTGGGCTGAGCAGATGACCCAGATTGATTGGTACAAAACTCCCACCATCATTAAAAATACAACGTTCGACGCAGAAGAGCTGTCAATCAAATGGTTTGAAGATGGCGAATTGAATGTGAGCTATAATTGTATTGACCGCCACTTAGCCACACGTGCTAAAAAGACCGCTTTATTTTGGGAAGGTGATAACCCCAATGATAGCCAAAAAGTATCTTATCAAGAGCTTCATTATGAAGTGTGTAAACTTGCTAATGGTTTAAAGAAACTGGGTGTCAAAAAGGGCGACCGCGTCGCACTTTATATGCCAATGGTCCCTCATGCTGCATATGCGATGTTGGCTTGCGCTCGCATTGGCGCCATTCATTCTGTTATTTTTGGTGGGTTTTCACCTAATGCAATTGCTGATCGTATTAACGACAGCCAAGCTAAAATTGTCATTACCTGTGATGAAGGACGCAGAGCAGGGCGCTCAGTGCCGTTAAAAGCGAATGTTGACAAGGCGTTATCTAATGGCGCTTGCCCCTCAATTACCGCTGTCGTTGTGCACCAGTTAACCGGTGGCAACGTGGAAAATAATGATGTCGACGTTTGGTGGCATGACCTAATCGATGATTGCTCGGCTCAATGCGAGCCAGAAGTAATGAATGCAGAAGACCCACTCTTTATTTTATATACATCGGGTTCTACAGGTCAACCGAAAGGGGTTGTCCACACAACCGGTGGTTATTTGCTATATACAACCATGACATTCAAATATGCATTTGATTATCGTGAGGATGATATCTTTTGGTGCTCAGCCGATGTGGGTTGGATTACAGGTCATAGTTATATTGTTTATGGTCCACTATCTAATGGTGCTTCACAAATATTTTTTGAAGGTGTACCCACATATCCTGATGTACGTCGTATTGCGCAAATTGTTGAAAAATATAAAGCAACCACATTGTATACAGCGCCAACAGCAATACGTGCTTTAATGGCGCATGGTGACAAACCTGCAGAGGGTTGTGATTTGTCTTCATTGCGGATCCTTGGTTCTGTTGGAGAGCCCATTAACCCCGAAGCTTGGGAATGGTACTACCGTACTATTGGACAAAGCAGGTGTCCGATTATTGATACTTGGTGGCAGACTGAAACCGGTGGCATTATGATTATGCCGATGCCAACAGTACATGACTTAAAACCAGGTTCAGCAACGCGTCCGATGTTTGGTATTGTGCCTGCATTATTTGATGCCGAAGGGAATGAGTTAGAAGGCGTCGCGGAAGGTAACTTAGTCATAAAAGACAGCTGGCCTAGCCAGGCGAGAACGGTATATGGCGATCACAAGCGTTTTATTGAAACCTATTTTAGCGCTTACCCAAATGTATATTTCACAGGTGATGGTTGTCGTCGTGACGAAGATGATTACTTTTGGATTACAGGAAGAGTCGATGATGTACTCAACGTATCGGGTCACAGACTAGGAACAGCCGAAATCGAAAGTGCCTTAGTAGCCCATCCAAACGTCGCAGAAGCCGCGGTTGTTGGTTATCCTCATGAGATAAAAGGCCAAGGCATTTATGTTTATATAACACCGAATGAAGGCATTGAAGTGAACGACGAGCTCACGGCTGAAATACGCAAATGGGTTCGTTCCGAGTTAAGTCCAATTGCAGCTCCTGATATAATCCAGTGGACAAAGGGATTACCAAAAACCAGATCAGGCAAAATTATGCGGCGCATACTCCGGAAGATTGCGGCAAACGAGCATGAAAACTTAGGTGATACATCAACATTGGCAGATCCATCAGTTGTTGATACACTCATTGAGGAGCGATTGAATAAATAAAGGAATTGGTATGGTAAACCTGCTTATTGCAGACGATCATCCTCTATACCGAGATGCCCTGAAAGGGGCATTAAGTATAGCATTTAGTGATCTGAATATACTTGAGTCAGGCAATTTAAATGAAACGGTAAAAGTGCTGCATGAGCACGATATTGATTTGCTCTTACTTGATTTACATATGCCAGGAAGCAGCGATTTATTTGGATTATTACATATCCAAAAAATATTCCCTGATATTCCCATTGCTGTTGTCTCGGGAACAGAAGATGCTTCTTTAATCTCGAAAGTGGTCGGTGTTGGCGCTATGGGTTTTATTCCAAAAACAGCAAGCGCACAAAATATTAGTGATGCCGTAAACGCAATGTTAGCTGGCGATGTTTGGGTACCGGAGAACGTTAGACAACAAATTGAGCATATAGACGAACATTTTTCTGAATTAGCTGAAAATGTTGCTAGTTTAACTCCAGCACAGTATAAGGTGTTGTGTTACATGCGAGATGGTTTACTCAATAAACAAATTGGATACAATTTGGAAATTGCCGAGGCCACTGTGAAGGCTCATGTGACTGCAATATTTAGAAAACTAAGTATTAACAATCGCACACAAGCTGTTTTGATAGCGAGCGAGTTGCAATTAGAACCACCACCTAAATAGTAAATAGGCACCAACGACATTGCATCAATCACGCTTTGCTAGTGTCGTAAATACAAACTGACCTTTTGCATTTATTTCTCGACTACACTCACCCGCAAAATATAAATAATTAAGATGTGAAAACGCTTCGGCAACTGCAAAAAACATATTGTGCGGGTTGAGCTCACGTTTGAACAGCACGGGCAAACAATCGTTGATGGTTTTTGCTTGCTGACAAAATTCACGTAAACTACTTAGGTGAGCTTGATGATGCTCAATCAGCTCATTTACGCGGGTATGCAAACCATAAAAGGGTTGTTTATGCGATGGTAATACAAGGGTCTTTGACGGCAACATCAAAAATTGCGGTAATGTGCTTAAATACATATCCAATGAATTCGCATTAGGCTCAGTGCTATAAACGCCGATATTTGGCGAAATACCGGGTAATACATGATCACCAGCAATCAGGACTCCTCTTTGTTCGCTATACAAACAAACATGTTCAGGAGAATGCCCCCGCCCAATCATAACCTGCCATTGATCATTACCAATGCGAATTGAATCGCCTTCTTTCAAACACTGAAATTGGAGTGGGATGGGGCGAATAACCTGACCAATCCCTTGATTTTCTTTGCGTTTATTTTTTGCTTTTGCTACATATTCCGCTGACATGCCACAACGTACCAGATACTCGTCATCTTGCCAGTCTGAAGCACCTCTTGCGCCGGCTGACAATGCTCTAGCAACAAAGTACTCCGAATGACTCATATATAATGGCACTCTGAATTTTTCAACTAGATAACCAGCCATTCCTATATGATCTGGGTGCATATGAGTAACGATGACTTTGCTAATTGGCTTAGCTAATTTCGCTAACAGGGAATCCCATAATTCCTCAACACGACTGGTGCCGATCCCAGTATCAATCAAAGCGTAACCGTCATTACCATCTTCTAACAAATATAAATTAATGTGATCCAAGTCAAAGGGCAATGGCATACGTAACCAAAGGATATCAGGAGCCACTTTTTGCACTGTGCCCGGCCCTGGAATAGGCACGTCGATGAAAGTCGTTTGCATGGATACTCAGTAATATGAATTCGTTTAGGGTTTCCATTAAAAACAATAATGCAGAGCAATACCAAGCACAATTATGAATTATTAAGTATTAGAGAATTGAATAGCACCGTGACACAAACGAGTATATAAGCACGCTTGCATCACTGAATAATTTCAGTTGAAATTAAAATTAAGTGTTCGCTTTAGACTCTTTCCTTCGTCGCATTGCCAGTCTAAAGTCATTAATAATATGTCTTATGAATGCTCTGAACACACCTAAATGCGGTTGGGGTGCTAGGCCTTTTGACAAACGAATAATTTGCCAATAGTAAAAACCGACTTGGCCAAAGGCGTTAATAGCTTTAATCATATTCAAGGGACTGTTATTGCCCCAAAAGCCTCTGCCAAGCACCAGTTTATGTTCGTAGTCATCTAATTGGTCCAGTGCTCCTTGCATCAGTTGATTGGAGCAATCTGTTTGTGTGCACAAAGGGCGCGCTAAGCCAATCAGGTCAACTTCGCCTTTTTCTATCGCTGCTTCCATGACAGCGCGGCTTCTAAATCCGCCAGTGATCATTACTGGTACATTCGCTTTAGCTTTAATTTGTTCAGCGTATTCAATAAAGTAGGCTTCACGGCGCCGGGTGCTGTCACGCACTTCGGTTGCTTCAACGCCTAGTAAACTCATTTGCTCATAAGTGCCACCAGATATTTCAAGTAAATCTATACTGTCCTCGGCAAGCCAGCTTGCTACTTGAATACATTCTTCCAATGTAAAGCCGCCTTTTTGAAAGTCAGCAGAATTAAGCTTTACAGAAAGTGGGAAGCTGCTACCCACCGCTTGGCGAACTTGTTGAATGATGGTGCGAATAATACGAGCCCGGTTTACTAATGAGCCGCCCCATTTATCCTCTCTTTTATTAGTATTTGGAGATAAAAATTGGCTTAACAAATAACCATGTGCACAGTGAATTTGAACACCACTAAAACCGGCTTCTTTAACTAACTCGGCCGAGGTAACAAAGCGCTGAATAACATCTAAAATATCCTCTTCTTGCATTGCGCGTGGCTTACCAAAATTACCCAACATATCTAATTGAACATCAGAAGGTGACAAAGGTTGAGCGTTGATGAGACGTGCGCATTGTCTGCCTGGATGATTCAGTTGTACCCAACAATGGTTATTATTGCTCTGTGCTGCGTGAGCCCAAGACTTAAATGAGAGTAACTGTTGGGCATCCTCAAGTATGACGTTTCCAGCACGTTCAAGATAGCGACTATCAACCATAATGTTACCCGTGAACAGCAATCCGGTGCCGCCCTCGGCCCACGTTTTATACAATTGATTATGAGCTGATGTTGGGTTTCCTCTGGGATCCGCCAAGCCCTCAGTCATTGCACTTTTTGCTAGCCTATTTGGCAAAACGACACCGCACTTTAAGGTCATAGGTTGATTCAACGTATTTATCATTATTGTTTCCTTTTGTTGCAACTGAATATCGGTAAGAGTAAGCCAAAATAAGCGGTTTAACTTGTTGAGTATTATTTTTATTATTCTATAAATTAGTAGGTTATAAACATTAACAGCCCGCCGCTGTTTTGTTATATCAATCAACTCAACAATTTTACAGTATTAATGTTACGTTAGCTTTACATGTGTATATGCATATTTCCGTTATTTTGGTTACAATAATTTTGTTCAATATGAGTTTTTACCCAGATACAAAACAATATTCGAATATCATTTAAACAACAGGGAACTTTGTAAAATTGGTGTGATTAAAATACTTTGAGAGCCGATACAGTGCGCAGAAACTCTTGATGACTGCGGATAGCTCCGAAAGCTTCGTCTTATCAGACGCTAACATGAGTTGTAGATAATGAGTAGCGAAAAAAATCAGGTTGAATCAGAAGCAAGACATTTTAGGGTCGTAAGTCAATTTGCTGCTGAAATATTGTCGCTTAACACAGAATTTGATGTTATATGGCATTTGACTCGCAATGTAATTTCAAAATTAGGTTTTATAGACGTCGTTGTCTACATTTTTGATGAAGATAAACAGGTGCTTCAACAAAGAGCAGCGTTTGGTGATAAGGCGCCTGAAAATTACGTAGTAGTTGATCCGATTGAGCTCAGAGTAGGCGAAGGCATTGTAGGCAAAGTTGCTGAAACTCGCATTCCCGTTATGGTTAATGATACCCGCTTATGTGAATATTATGTCGTTGATGATAAGAGGCGTCTTTCAGAGCTAGCTGTGCCTCTTCTCGACAATGGCAACTTAGTGGGAGTGATTGATACTGAACATTATCAATTAAATTACTTCACAGACAATCACCTTAAAACATTGGTCGCGATTGCGTCTATTGCGGCGACCAAAATTTCCCAAAACAGGATGTTAAGGAAGCTTCAGGAGACGGTTACTGAGCTTGAATACAGTAGTAAAATTCAAGATGCTTTATTTGAAATTGCCGAACTAATATTCGAAACTCAGAATATGCCAGATTTTTACCAGCAATTACATACCAAAATTTCGACTCTAATTTTTGCTAAAAATTTCTTTATTGCTTTATCTAGCAGAGACGGAAAGGCGTTTTCGATACCTTACTGTGTCGATGAAGTTGACGATGTTGCTGACGATGAAACGACGATAATGATCGATACTCCACCGAGTATTACAGGTTATGTGTTGCAAACTAATCAACCATTTCTTGCTAATAAGGATGATATTATTCGGTTGTTAGAAGATAAAGCAATTTATGTTAAGGGAACACTGCCACAAGCTTGGCTAGCTGTGCCTTTTGGTAATGACTCCCTGAGAGGAATTGTGGTTGTACAGAGCTATAAAGGCGAGTTTGTATATACTGAAAAAGATAAATTATTGCTAACCTTTGTTGCAAAACACATTCGAAACGCAATTGAGCGCATGCACGCTCGCTCCGAATTGACTAATCAAGCTTTGCACGATCCTTTAACTCAATTACCTAACAGAATATTATTTAACGATAGGTTAGACAGAGCACTGATTGACTTAGAGCGACGCCAAGAAACTATGGTTGCTCTATTATTTTTAGATTTGGATAAATTTAAATTTATTAATGATAAATACGGTCACTTTATTGGAGACCAAGTTCTAAAAGTTTGTGCCGAGCGGCTTAATGCCTGCGTTCGTGAATCAGATACCGTTGGTCGGCAGGGTGGCGACGAATTTGTTGTTTTATTGGTGGGATTAAACAGTGAACAGGAGATCCAAAATATTGCTAGCGACGTTGCCCGTGCTATTAGAAAGCCTATCATTGTCGAGGATAAAAAGTTAACTGTGTCCACCAGTATAGGCGTAAGCTATTGTAAGGGAGAAAAGAAAACACCTGAAAAAATGTTTCTCGAAGCTGATGAGAGCATGTACCAAGCTAAGAGAAATGGTAGAAACCAAGTGTGCTTTTACCGGGCCAAAACCGGTGGGGATAAGTTTAGCTCCTTTGATCTTGATAGCGAGTTTAAGCTTGCGTTGAGTGATAGTCAGTTATATTTGGTGTTTCAACCTATTATCGATCTTCCAACAGGCATAGTTATTGGAGCCGAAGCCTTAATTCGTTGGCAGCACCCAAAATATGGCATCATGACTCCAGCCTCTTTTTTACCTGAATTGGAAAAAGGAAAGCAAATTATTGCGTTAGATCAATTTGTAGTCTGGACTTCAATTCAAAATCTTAAATACTGGTATAAAAAGTGGCCAAACCAATTCCGTTCTCTTAATGTCAATGTTTCAGCGCAAGGGTTTAACTCCCCATCCATCATGCAGATATTGGAAAGCACCTACCACGCTTGCCCTGAAGTGCTCAATTATTTGACTATCGAGTTGACTGAGAGGTGCATCGTGTCAAACGTAGAACAAACTCAGATAACGATGCAGAAGATACGTGAAATGGGGGTGAAACTCGCTTTGGACGATTTTGGGACGGGGTATTCTTCATTAAGCTATCTACATCAGTTTAACTTTGACGTTTTGAAAATAGACAAAAGCTTTGTTAGCAATCATCAGGGGGACTCTGGGGGCAAGATTATTCTGGAGGCAATTGTGAATCTCGCCACCGCCTTAGGAATAAAAACAACGGCAGAAGGTATCGAAACTACAGAGCAGTTAGTGCTCATGAAGAAACTTGGTTGTCATTCAGGGCAAGGGTATTTTTTATCCAGACCGTTAGAAAAGTCTGCTTTTATGGCGTTTTTTCTGAAGGGGGTAGCGATTTCTAACGAACAATTGTCTGTATAGGGTTGGTATTAAAGGCTAGGGCATCAGTTCGTCTAGCGTCTTAAGAATGCCTTATTTCGGGTTTCTATGAGAGTTTAGGTAAACACGCTATAAACCCTCAATAACCCAATAAGTAGGACTTATTTTTTGATTAAGCCATCTCAATTAGCTAGTTAATAAAACAAGGCTCGGCCGAGATTACATTACTATCTCAAATGTACACCTAATCCATTTTCACCTTAGCCGCTCTTATAAACTTTGTCATACTTTGTATTAATGTTCGCAGCTTTGCCGGTTTTAATGGCTTACTTAGATAATTGACACCCTGTTCCTTGCACAGTTTAATTAATTCGTCATCGCGATTTGCCGTAACTAAACATGCGGGAATAACCATGTTTAACTGAGCCCTAATCTCTTCTATGATGGCTAATCCGTCAGGTCCTTTACCAAGCTGGTAGTCGACAAGTATGATTTGTGGCAAAAATTCTTTAGCTATAGCCACCGCTTGCTCATAATCTTGAGCTGTTTGAACGTCAGCACTCCACTTAGTTAACAATGTGTGCATAGCGTCTAAATTTTCTTGCTGATCATCTACGCACAAAATTCGCAATCCGCTAAAGACTGAAGTTGGTCTGGAAACGACTACTTTGGTAAATTCTGGGGCATCGGCTAAATTGAACATAATTGAAAAGCAACTTCCTATGTTCTCTTCAGACATGACCTTGACGCTGCATTGCAACTGCTGTGAGAGGCGCTTAACGATTCCCAAACCCAACCCAATACCCTGTTCATTGCTATTTTCAACTCGATAAAAATCACTAAAAATTGCCGCTTGCTGAAGGGTGGGGATACCAATACCAGTGTCTCTTACTTCAATACATACCTTATTATTTCGTTTTCTAGCGGTTAATAATACTTTGCCTGTTTGGGTGTATTTTACAGCATTAGAAACCAAATTTTGTACAATACGATAAACATATGTTCGGTCCGCACTTATCCATACATCTTGAACATGATGTTTAAATACCAAGTTTTTTTCATGAGCTTTCATACCCATTTCATTGATAATAGGTGTCAGGATTTCGGTTACATTCAGGGTTTCAATGAAGGGTTTTAACTCACCTTGATCAAGTCGTGAAATATCTAAAATAGTACCAATTAAGGCTTCGCTTGAAACCACGGAATCGTTGAGTTTATTGATTGTTTTAGTTGTTTCGTCGTCTAGTTTAGTCTCTTGCAACGCTGACAAATAAAGCTTGGCTGCGTTTAACGGCTGCAAGACGTCATGGCTTGCCAAGGCAAGAAACCGAGACTTGCTTGCGTTGGCATCCTCCGCTTCTTTACGTGCCCTGATCAGTTCCTTTTCAGCATCATTACGGCGCACAATTTCTAGCCTAAGTTCAGCGTTAATTGAATGTACTTCTTCTGTTCTCTTGCGTACGCGTTGTTCAAGTGAAATATTGCTTTCTTTCAAAGCTTGCTGTAATTCGACGTGACCGGTAATGTCCTGGAAACTCGTTACAACACCCCCTCCGGGCAATGGATTACCAATTATTTCAATGACTCTGCCATCATCACGTTTACGTGTGAATTTATGCGATTGGCCTGATTTAAGCCGTTCAATTCGTTTTTGAACTCGGTTTTCAATCTTATGCGGAGGACCATCACTATGTGCCACGTTATAGCGGATCAATTCCTCTATAGGCATACCAATCAATAACATTTCAACGGGAAAATTAAAGAGATCAATATAGCGCTTATTCCAAGCCACTAAATTAAGGTTTTTATCGACAACACTAATACCTTGGTCAAGATTTTCAAGCGATGTCATTAGCGCACTAATGTTGAATTCGACAGCTTGCGCATTTTCTTCAAAGAAGTTAACTACCTCAGAAATATCGAGCTTTTTGCCTCTTACCAAGCTGTCTATCAGTGCTTTTGAGCTTGAAGAACCCACCACGCCGCCCAGCGCACGCTCACAAAATGAAAGAAAGTCGTCGTCAGCGGTATCTTGCATTTTTATGTCTCTGGTGGTTCTCCTTGAATAGTCTTCAAACAGCTGTTCACAGCGCTCGAGGCCACTGAATTTCGCGATTAACGTTTGTAAGTCTTCGACAGTCACCGTTAGTGAACCGCCAGATACTAGAGGGGATTGCACATCGGCAGGTGACACAAAAGCCTCGGCTTGTATGCGGTCTATTAAGCGAGAACTCGTAATCATTGAGAACGTAATGTAAGCGATGATGTTTGCTAACAAGCTGACCATCGCACCTTTGCTTAACGATTCTGATTGATCAATACCGGGCATTGAACCGCCGAATGCCGGCAACATTAACCACATTGAAAAAACCACAATTCCGGCTATTAAACCAGCATAGACACCGTGCGCATGACCTCTTTTCCAGTAGAGACCGCCAACAATGGGGGGTAATAAATGAATAACTAAGGAGAAGGCTAATAGACCAATGGAAGCTAAACTAGCCTCATTCGTCATTTGTTGTTGATACAAAAACGCAAGTGTCAGAATAAGAAAAATAATGATTCGGCGTAGCAGCTTGATGCGTGCAATTTTGTTGCTCTGAACACTCGTAATGCGTTCAAGTATTTTCGGCAAAACTACATCATTAGTAATCATTGTACTCAAGGTGAGTGTTGCGACGATTATCATTGCTGTTGCAGCAGATAAACCGCCGATGAAGACAATTATTTGCAAAACGAGGGATTCAGACAATACCGCTAATCCTAAAACATAGTTGTCTGCATTTATGTCCGACTCGTTGAAAATAGCATCTCCCGCAGCTGCAATAACCGGAATGGTGCAAGCGATAATGAAGAGGTATAACGGAAAAACCCAACGCGCTTGTTTTAAGTGGTCCAGGTTTAAGTTGTCAACAACGCCAACGTGAAACTGTCTCGGTAAACAAATGACCGCAGCCGCTGCCATTAGTGTTTGCGCCCAAAATGTGAATGAGTAAAATGTATCAATTGCGGCATCGGATTTAAAATCAACGAAGATATCGTTGACTGGATTTGATTCGTAGTACTGATAAGCGACAATAGCAACCAAAACGAGTGCAAGTAATTTAATGCAGGACTCAAAGGAAATGGCAAGCATTAAGCCCCGTCGATACTGTGTTACATCTGTATTTTTAGTACCGAAATACATAGCGAAAATAGCAATAAACACGGTTGCAATAAGTACTACTAAACTTGAGTGTTGCTGCTCAGAGATAGAAGTAAATAAGGATCCAATAGCCTTTAATTGCAATGCGATATAAGGAATAGTGGCAAGCAACGCAATTATTGTAACAAGTAGAGCAACAATTTGGCGTTTGCCATATCGAGCACTTATAAAGTCTGCAATAGTGCTAATGTGTTGTTTTTTACTTACCAATATTAATTTACGAATAAACCGATAAAACACCGTATACACAATAATAGGGCCTAGTAATATAGGTAAATACAACCAGTTGTCTCGACTCGCTTGACCAACAGCTCCAAAAAACGTCCACGCTGTGCAATAAATGCCTAACGCAAGCGAATATACCAACGGGCTTGATGTGAGCCATCGGGAAGTCGGCGTATTACGATCGCCCCATTTTGCAATCCAGAATAACAAACAAAGATAAATTAGTGCGAGTGCAAGCCATCCAAATGACATGTTTTTTCCTAACAAATAATTAACAATTCAAACTGTATCACATTCTATCAGTGGGCTACGACCTCTAAGACCATCGTCTCATTTTACCTTTTTTAGCTAAGAGATACAGTATGTCTAACAATGTTAATGTCAGGTTTTGCGGTGGTTTGGCTCAAATTCCTATAAGAAATTGAAGCAAATGCCACTGGCAGCAAAGGCTTACGTTAGCAAAATGTTAAACAAATACATCTTATTAACTTGCTGAGGAACGTAAAGATGGCTTTTAAAAATGAAGGGGATCAGAAGGCTTACTGGAAAGAGAATTTATCTCTCCTGTTTAAACTTCTAACTGTATGGTTCGTCGTCTCGTTTGGCGCCGGTATAATTTTTGTTGAAGTACTGAATCAAATCCAATTTTTCGGGTTTAAACTGGGTTTTTGGTTTGCACAACAGGGCTCAATATATGTATTTGTCGCGCTTATCTTCATCTACATGAAGAAAATGAATGCTATAGACAAAAAATACGGCGTGGAAGAGGAATAACTGATGAGCGTACAAGTATTAACATTTATAATTGTTGGGGCATCATTTTTGCTCTATATGGGCATCGCCGTTTGGGCACGTGCTGGAACAACAAATGACTTCTATATTGCAGGTGGTGGTGTTCACCCAGTACTGAACGGTATGGCAACAGCAGCTGATTGGATGTCGGCAGCTTCTTTCATTTCTATGGCCGGTTTAGTGTCTTTCATGGGTTATGACGGCACAGTTTACTTAATGGGTTGGACTGGTGGTTACGTGCTTCTCGCACTTTTATTGGCTCCTTACTTGCGTAAGTTCGGTAAATTTACAGTGCCAGATTTCATTGGTGACCGTTACTATTCGCAAACAGCAAGAACAGTTGCTGTAGTTTGTGCAATCTTCATATGCTTTACATATGTAATTGGTCAGATGCGTGGCGTTGGTGTGGTGTTCAGTCGCTTCCTAGAAGTAGAATTATGGTTAGGTGTTGTGATTGGTATGGGTGTGGTTTTCTTCTATACAGTACTGGGCGGCATGAAAGGGATTACTTACACGCAGGTTGCTCAATTCTGTGTTTTGATCTTTGCTTATTTGGTTCCCGCTGTATTTATCTCGATCATGTTGACAGGTCACGTGTTGCCACAGACTGGCTTTGGCGCAACATTAGCCGATGGCTCGGGTTTGTTTTTACTCGAAAAGCTGGATATGTTGTCAACGGATTTAGGTTTTAATGAATACACTTCAAACACTAAATCGTATTTAGATATTTTCTGTATTACCTTTGCTCTTATGGTCGGAACTGCAGGTTTACCTCACGTAATCGTTCGTTTCTTTACTGTACCTAAAGTAAGTGATGCGCGTAAGAGTGCTGGCTGGGCTTTAGCGTTTATTGCTATCCTGTATACTACAGCTCCTGCACTTGCTTCGTTTGCTCGTGTGAATATGATTGAAACCATTAATGGTCCTGACGCTATGGGTATGTCTTACGCTGAAGCGCCAAGCTGGATTAAGAATTGGGAAAAAACCAACCTTATCTCGCATGACGATAAAAATGGTGACGGTAAAATGTTCTACTCAGGCGATGAGCGCAACGAGATGTCAATTGACCGTGACATTATGGTTTTGGCTAACCCAGAAATTGCGAATTTACCAGCTTGGGTAATAGCATTGGTTGCTGCTGGTGGTGTTGCCGCCGCGCTGTCAACTTCTGCAGGTTTGCTATTGGTAATATCAACATCGGTCTCGCATGATTTACTCAAACGTAACTTGATGCCAGATATTTCAGATAAGAAAGAGCTGCTGTCAGCGCGCATCGCTGCGGGGGTCGCTATTCTAATAGCCGGTTACTTTGGGATAAATCCGCCAGACTTTGTGGCCGCCATAGTCGCCTTTGCTTTCGGTCTTGCTGCTTCTAGTTTCTTCCCAGTAATCATTATGGGTATATTTAGCAAGCGTATGAACGATAAAGGCGCTATTTCGGGCATGGTTACCGGTATCGTATTCACGGCTGCGTACATAATTTACTTTAAATTTGTTAGCCCTGAAATGAACAAGCCTGATAACTGGTTGTTCGGAATTTCTCCAGAAGGTATTGGTACTATCGGCATGATAATTAACTTTGTTGTTGCCTTTGTAGTATTCAAGTTTACGGATGAAGCACCTCAAGAAATTCAAGATCTTGTTGAAAGCATTCGTTTCCCTAAAGGAGCTGGTGAAGCAACAGCTCACTAGTACGATGTAATACTAAAAAGCCCAGCTATGCTGGGTTTTTTTATTGCTGTAAACTACAACTGATATTAAATATAAGCACATTAGTCATTAAGGAAGGCTCTCTAATGTTCTTATACTTAGTGTCCCAAAAAGGAGTTATTTATGAATGCTGTGCCACAGCAGGTAACTGATTTTCTTCAACAATCAGGGCCTTTTGATATGTTAGATATCGAACAGGTTAATGATATTGCTCGACATTCTCATATTATTTATTTAGCGGCTGAGAACCAAGACGAAATGCTTTCGACGCATAAAGACGCTCTTTACTTAATTCAAAGCGGCCAGTTTTCAGTTAAGGATTGTGACGGTGCACTTAAGCATTTAAGTGAGGGGGATTACTTTGGCTACGCTGCTTTATTGGATAATGTAAGCTACAAGCTTGATGTCACTGTTGACAGCCCTGGACTTGTTCTTTGTATGCCAAAAGAGTGGTTTGACAAAGCCATGTTGCATCCCAAAATCAGCCAATTTTTTCATGCGGCCAAAGATGATGTTTTGCAGCATGATGCTGTGACGGACTCAAATTCGATGTGGTTGCATAAACCTTTATTTGAAGTTGCAGAAACACTCCCAATCACCATTTCGCAAACCGATACGATACAAAGTGCCGG
>JBLIKA010000083.1:0-15081 GCA_047637355.1 Glaciecola sp.
AGTATATATTACGGTCTATTTCTTTTGCTTGTTGAGAGGCTAAGGTAGCTGTGTTGAGGGCTTTATCCCACTCTAACAATTCCAGATAAGAGGACGCTATATTATGCTTGTAAACAACCATGTGTTTTGGAGCTAATGAATTACCAGCGGTCTCGATTATCCTTTTATTATATTTGATGGCATTCTTATAGTCACCCAAAATGAAGTAGGTGTTGCTAATATAACTAAGAGCAGCAGATATTTTTTTGAGCTTACTTTCCTCGCTGAAACCTGAGCTTTTTTCAACAACCTCCATGGTTAGTCGTAACTTTGCTAATCCGTCTTTATATTCTCCTGTCATAACATGAAATTGACCAACCGTCATAAGCACAGCCGCTTTGGTCTCCTCTGTTACTTCATACATAGATAAATAAGCCTCCAGCTCTGCTATTACATTTTTCGCACTATCGTATTCTTGTAAATTTAAATATGCATCCGCAGTAGCGGTCAATAAATTAACGTAGAAATGAGCATTTTCATTAGTTTTGTTGATATTTCTCAAAAAGCCTGAAGTTTCAAATAGGTTTATTATTTCTCCATAACGACCCAGTTGAAACATTTCAGTCACAATCGCTTCTTTTAAAATAAGTATTGGTAAGTTATTTAAATCACTTTTTGTATTTTCTTTTTGAAGGAGTACTTTGTATTTTTCTATTTTCTGTTCGGAAGAAAAGTTAGTCGATTCTTTTAATGAATTAACCAATTTTTGAATTTCAGATTGCAATAAACTGTCTTGTGCTGACAAGACAGAAGTGGAAGCTAGACAACTAATTAATAATGCACTGAGAAGAACTAACTTCATGTATTGTTTACCTTAAATCCATTTATAAGTTGAATAAAAAACTTACTGAATTTCTATTATACGCTAGGAATTTCACATATAGGTGCTCTCTATCATGGCCCAGTATCGTCAAACATAATATTTTCATAAAAGACTTAACCCTATCACCGCTGGCGTCACTAATATGTTATGTCTATAGATTACAGCAACGAACTGCTGCGGCTCTTAGATTGTAAGTATTTAACTTGCCTGCTGTTCTCTTTGATAATGTAATGGCAATCATCAGGCTAAAAAATAGCCAGCAATTAAGTGCTACTTAGGTTGCATCCGACTGTTTTAGCCGTGCATCTTTTTAATACAATCAATGAAATAACAAATGCGTAAGTTATTTTTAACACTCCCCAACATAATCTTCAATCTTAACTTGTCATATATGCCGTTTTTGTCGCACACTAAGGGCGGAACATATAATTATTATAACGACAGAAGGAATACTCATGCGAAAGCCTATTAGTGCTGCCGTTTGCACAGGATTACTTGCATTATCGATTGGCATCAGTCATGCAAGCTTATTAATGAAGCCCACCTATAATGCCGACTTAGACTATCAATCTGAGATGCTGAGCGGCAATTACAACGACGCTTTGACACACCCCGACACTATTCTTGGTTTCCCTATTGGTCAGCGAGTTGCGACTCCTGCACAAATTAACCAATCAATTCAAACGTGGCAAACGCAAACTGATCGATTGCATGTATTGGAGTATGCAAGAAGTCATGAAGGCAGACCTTTGCATGCGGTATTCATTTCCAGCCCAGCAAACTTGGCAAAAATGGATGATATATTAGCTAAGTTAAACGCTCTTTCAGACCCAAGGAAAACATCCGACGCACAAGCATCAGTAATTATCGATGAATTGCCTGCCATAGCATGGATGGCATATTCTATTCACGGTAATGAAACGTCCGGTTCGGACGCTGCATTAACCTCTATTTATCATTATGCCGCTTCCGATGATCCAAAAGTAAAAGCAATGCTTGAGGACATGATTATTGTCATCGATCCTATCATGAATCCGGATGGTCGAGACCGTTTTGCAAAGTCGCTTGAACAGTATCGAGGGACTGCGCCGAATGTTGACGATCAATCGTTACTGCATCGTGGCGATTGGCCCTATGGCCGAACAAACCATTACTTTTTTGATCTCAACCGAGATTTTTTCTACCTAACTCAACCAGAGACAAAAGGTCGCGTATCGTTAATCAATAAATGGCGTCCCCAGTTAATGATTGATGGTCACGAAATGGGACCACAAGATACGTATTTAATGGGTCCACCTAGACAGCCACTTAATTTCAATATTGCATCAAGTGTACAGAAATGGGCAAAAACTTTTTCAGTTGATCAAGGCGCTGCGTTTGATGAAAAAGGTTGGCGTTACTATACCGGTGAATGGTTCGAGAATTGGTATCCTGGTTACTCAAATTATGCTGAGTACAGAGGTTCTATGCATATATTGTATGAACAATCTCGCATGGCTGAAGATGGTGTTAGGCGTCCAGAGGGCACTATCCAAACATATAAAGAGTCGGTTCATCATCAATTCGTTAGCACTATGGCAAACCTTGAGTCATTACAAAAATACAGTAAAGACATGTACAAAGACTACTGGAGCGATAGAAAATCAGTACTTGAAAAAGACAGTCCGTACGCCAATAAAACCTATGTCGTATTAGCGAATAATAACCACACTCGCATGAATACCTTGGTTGAGAAATTGCAGGCCCAAGATATAGAAGTATATGTTGCGGATGAAAACTTTAAAGCAAAAGATGCAACGAATCACTTAGGTAAAACGCAAACAACAACGGTACCAAAAGGAAGCTTAGTCATTCCTAATCGTCAGCCAGAAGCTCGCCTTTTATCTGCAATAATGGAGTTTGATGCACAAATTTTGCCTGAAACGGTGCAAGAAGAACGACAAAAACTCCTGCGTGAAGGTCAATCTATTATGTATGACACCTCTGCGTGGAACTTGACCATGATGTATGGCTTAGAGGCACTTACCTTACCTACAAATGTGACTGACGATATTAGTTCTTATTCCGCGAGTGACAAAGCACAAGTTAAAGCAACTCCAGATTCAATTGCCTGGGCGGTTAATGGCGATGATGATGCCTCCGTCGCTTTTGCAGCTAGGCTGATGGAGCGAGGAGTGCAAGTTCGAGTCATTGACAAAGCAACACAATTAGGTGAGGAAACCTTAGTGCGAGGCTCTGTCGTTGTTACCATCACTGACAATCTAAGCAATACAAATTTGGTAGCCTTGATCAATCAAACAGCACTAGAAACATCGCTCTCTATTCAAAATATAAAAACAGGTTACGGCACAGGTGATGCGCCAGAATGGGGTGGCGATCACTTCAAACTATTAACCCAACCGCAAATAGGTATCATCAGCCAAGCTGGCACCAGCAGTAATGATGTTGGCGTGACTTGGTGGAGTCTGGATACGCATCTCGGCATACGCCATTCACAATTGGACACATCTGCAATGGCACGTACCGATTTACGTCGTTATAACGTGCTGATTATGCCCAGTGCTTGGTCTGTTTCCGACACGACAGCAGATGCATTAAAAAGCTGGGTTGAACAAGGAGGTACGCTAATTACCCACGAAAACTCGACTCAAGCGATTGCGTCAAAGGAGTTCAGTAAAGTGAAGTTAGTTGACGATATCTTTGAAGATGCCGAAAAGTATGATATCGCACTGCAACGCAGGCTACTCGCACGAGAACCTTTAGGGGAAGTGAAAGACTATTTTGCAATGACCGTGCAAGAAGATGTCGCTTATCCTTGGGATGATGTGCCTAAACGACTGACTGAAGAAGAACTGGAAAAGCGCAACACATGGCAAAAGTTATTTATGCCGGCAGGAGCTATGGTGTCTGGCAATGTTGATACACAACATTGGCTAACCTTTGGCACCTCCAAGACCCTGCCATTGCTATATGGTCGCCAGCCCGTTCTAGTGGTTCCTGAGAATGCCGAAGCGGTGGTAACTGTAGGTATTTATTCTGACAAGAAAAAGGTCAAAAAATCGAAAGATGATGATAACGATGAAACCAATGGTATCGGTTGGTACAGCCTACCGAATGACAAAGAACTTCATGTTCGCATGAGTGGCTTGTTATGGCCTGAAGCTGCACAACGCATCGCTAACTCCGCTTACTTAACGAGAGAAAGTGTAGGCAGTGGTCAGATCATTATGTTCTCAGGTGAGCCTATATTTAGAGGCGCTACATTGGGAACCAACCGATTGTTATTAAACGCAGTCGTATTTGGTCCAGGTATGGGGACTCGCCCGAATATCAAACTATAACTAACCAAAAAGTGACTATCGGGCCTTAATGAAATCTGCTAAGGCCCGATATAATAAATATCGTTTTAGGTTAGATTGATACTCTAACTACAATCTAAATTTTGAAACAGCTTCCTTTAATGAACTCATTTGTTCACTTAATTGATGTGTCGCACGGCTTGACTCTTGGGTACTTTGCGCGCTGTTTTCAGCCAACTTAACAATACTTTTTAAGCTCTCAACAACATCATCTAATAACACTTCTTGATTTTGCGTGTCATCGACTATCTGTTTATTTACGTTCGATAAGGCTTCAATTATTCTTCTAATATCTGTAACTTCGGCCGTCACTTGTTGGGTTAATACAACTCCCTGCTCAACTTGTGTCGTCCCAAGGTTAATAGCCTGTACAGCCTGCTTTGCATCTTTCTGCAACGTCCCTATCATTTGCTCAATTTCTTCGGTCGATTTATGCGTTCTAGTTGCTAGAGTCCTGACTTCATCAGCCACTACCGCAAATCCTCTGCCTTCCTCTCCTGCTCTGGCTGCTTCTATTGCAGCGTTAAGAGCTAACAAATTAGTTTGTTTGGCTATGGTCTTAATTACATCTAAGATACCGCCAATTTTATTGCTATTATCCCTTAATCTATGGATGATTTTTGCAGATTCTATCGCTTGCTGTGCTTGTTCATCAACTTGCCTGCGACTTTGAGCAACTAATGACATCACGGTATCGGTTTGAGCAATGGCTTGCGTCATTTGCTCTTTGGATGCCTCTATTTGTCGTAAATTATTTAAACTGGTTTCTTTTACTTGCAGCGTATTGACCGATGTCTGACCAATTTTTTGTTGTTGCTTTGCCACTTGCTGCAAGTTTCTATCGCCCATATCAATGCTACGATTAATAACATCAGTAAGCACCTGTTCTTGCTTATGTATGCTGCCTAATAAGGATTGTAATGAATCGATAAGCCGGTTTACGTTTTGTGATAATTCAGCAAACTCATCATATCCCTCTTCGTTCATTCGCTGACTTAGGTCACCACTACTCAATACTTTCAATCGTGTATTAACTTCTTTTAAAGGTTTTGCGATGCTTCTCGTTGCAATCAGAGCCAGTATAATCGTCGCAGTAATACCAACCATCGACACTACAATATTTTTAATTTCATTACTTTCAACCGTACTCAAAATATCTTGTTGTCCTTGGACCGTTGCCGCGTTTACGCTTGCTGTTAGCGTACTTAATATTTCAGTAATTTGATTAAGAGTTAAATTGGCATTTTTGTAAGATTGATTAATTGCTTCAATCAGGCCGAGTCGTTTCATATGTAATGCATAAATCCCCGTATCATTCGATAAAATCGTTTTCAAATTAGTAAATTGGAGATTAAAACTGGCAACTAAGCCGTCATTTTCTACTGTTTCGGCGAGTCGGTTTAGATAGTTGGCATCAGCATTTATATTAGTTGTGTTGTATTGCATATCATCTATAGTTTGCTGAATATGATTGCTATCCACTGCTCTTTCTAATTCTTGAATGAAGCCAAGTATAGAGGTAAGTTTATTATCAATGTTGTTGCCCATACCAATAAGGGGTTCTAAATTTCTATCATTACCCTCTAAGTAACTTAAGTCGAGCATTAGGGCGCTTGCTTCATCAGCAACCAAAAGTGCTTTTTCACTTGAGGTCGCGAGCTCTTTTCTGATTGTTATAATAGTGTCGATATCGCTGAATATTTTTTCACCAAACCCAATATATTGGGTGCTTAATTCGACTATACTTGTCAATTGAGACTGATTATCGTCATCAGCAACGGTCTGAAGAGACTTGATACCATCAGTTAAACTTAAAGAGCGTTGACTAAACCTGTCTTTTTGCAAAGTTAGTTTAGCGCCATTTGTTTCGTAGTAAGCTTTGATGATTAAATTAGACAAAGATAGAATGTCAGTACGAACGCCGGTCATTGCTTTTTGCATGGGCATTTTTTCTTCAACAACAGTCGAGGCTGAATGTTTTATTTCTTGGAGACCAAAATATGACATCAAACTGGTCGCCAATAATAAAATCGCGAGACCACTAAAACCGAGGATCATTTTACGCACAACCGTCAGTTTTTTCATCAATTCAGGCATTGGTGTAGTCGTTATTTAATAATATGCGCATTATGTAAACCCTTTTTAATTTATATTTAGCTAAATTCGACCTCTAATAACATGTAAAAGGCTGTTTCTTGGAACTAACTGCAGGTTATCTTATAAATATTTCGACTGATACTGTTAAATCTTTACAACTTACCTATACTGTACCCTAGGTTTTAAAAACGAAGTTGCTCATGGACCAAAATAAAGAATTAAAAAAAGCAGGACTGAAAGTTACATTACCTCGTTTGAAAATATTGGAAATTCTTCAAGGTCCGCAAAATCAACATATTAGCGCTGAAGATGTATATAAAATACTGCTCGAAAAAGGTGAGGAAATTGGATTGGCAACGGTCTATCGAGTTCTTAACCAGTTTGACGATGCCGGCATTTTAAACCGTCACCACTTTGAGGGCGGCAAATCAGTTTTCGAAATTAGTCAAAAAGAACACCATGATCACTTGGTATGTTTAAGTTGCGGTAAAGTGTTTGAGTTTGAGGATCATGTCATTGAAAGACGCCAAGACGAAATTGCAGCGAAAAACAATATGAAATTGACAAACCACAGTTTATATCTTTACGGTGAGTGCAATAAAGTAGATTGCGAAAACGCAGATCAATAGAATCATGTGGTTTACCCACATAGTCATAATGCAATATAAGCGATGAAATACTTTTTTATTGAGAAGTTTCATTTAGGACAACTTCATCGCTTTGTTTAGCAGTTAAATTTGTGCTTGTTATAGGCATTTTGAGCGTCAACCCAAATAGGTCCTTTCTTTCCATGACCGACTGCTTTGCCATCTATTGACAGAACTGGTCCAATTTCTTTACTCGAACTGGTTATCCACACTTCATCTGCATTTAGCAGAGCATTCAACGAAATAGTTTCCTCAAGCATCTCATAGTCTGTGTATTGCTTGATGGCGTCTATCGCAATCCGTCTTGTTACACCTGGGAGTAAATGATTGTCTAATGGCGGTGTGTAAATGACATTGTTTTTTACCATAAATACATTACACGCTGCAGCTTCGGTAATTTCGTTATTTTCGTTATATAAAATAATTTCATCAACACCAGCATCTTGCCCTTGTTGAAAGTGCATCACATTACCTAATAACGATGTCGACTTAATATGACAACGTTGCCAACGCATGTCTCGTCCAGTAGTCACATGAAATCCTTTCACTTTTTCACTTGTAGCATCTTGGCTTGGGGGGGTATCAAACGCGTAGGCAAATACGGTGGGCACTACGTTTTTAGGGTATGCATGAAAACGCTTAACATCAGTACCACGGCTAACATGTACGTAAACGCCTTGGGATTCAGACGGATGTTGAGAAATAAGTTCGCTAATAATATCAGCCCAGACGTCAGCGTTAATTTCATAATCGATGCCAACATCATATAATCCACTCTTCATTCTTTCGAGGTGTAAACGCAAGCCAACCGGTTTTCCGACATAAGTAGGAATGACTTCATAAATTCCGTCTCCAAATAAAAAACCTCTATCCATGGGCGAAATTTTAGCTTCACTGGCATCAACAAACTCGCCATTTAAATAGACTTTATTCATTTTTTATCATCCCTAATATATTGATTGTGAGCGAATTTTTTTATTCTTATTTGGCGAAGTAGCCATTCTTGCCTTGCTGTAAACAGATCACACTGTTCAAATCGAATAGCGTTGCCAGGCCTACACTGACCCAGTTCTGGTAAGTCAGCTGCAATGATACTCCCTATTTTAGGATAACCACCAATAGTCTGTCTCTCCGCTAACATGATGATGGGTAATCCACTGGGTGTTATCTGTATTGCGCCATTAGCGACACCCTCAGAATAGAGTTTCACTGCGACTGCGCCTATAGACTGACCAGCCAGCCTTATTCCCATATTACTGGCTTCATTGCTGACAGTAAATCGTTGATTAAAGAAGCATGCTTTCATTTTATGATCAAATAGTGTCTGTTGATAGCCCAACACTATTCGCACAACATATTCTTTTGCTAAGTGCGTCGAGGGAATCTGCACTTTTGTGGTGGTCTTATGTGTAATAAATTCATTTTTAGCGGAGTCACGCGTTAACCGATTATCAGGCGAGAAATTAGCGGTTGAAGCATTTGCAGCTGTAACCCGCAATGCTGTTACGCTCTCATAATCAACTTCATCACCGACCTGAAATCCCTTACCGTCAAAATTCATTCCACCGGTTTTTTCTCGAGTCACTGAACAACAAGAATCCAAAAAAAACTTTGCTTTTAAGGGGCTGTCGCAGGCGATGTAATTTCTGGCACCCAGCACAGGTTGCATAATTTGCAGTGTCGTGCCTCTGTGCCACGCTATCTTATGATTTAAGGGTTGAGGAACATTGTTAATAAGAACCTTAACTAGAGCACCTGTAATTGCAATCTGAGTGTCATGCGTTGCAACAGCGACAAACCCACCAAGAAGCACTTCAATCGTTGGATTTGTCAGAGGCACTCCTACAATGGCATTTGCCAGCCTATGACTGTTTGTGTCAAGCGCACCTGATTGGGTGAAGCCTTTATGCTTATGCCCTACTCTTCCTAAGTCTGTGAATCGTGCACTGAGACCGGTAGCCATTATTTTCACGAATGTACCCAATTTATATATTCGCTTTCAGTGATAGGATAGAACTCGACAGAATCTCCAGTCTTCAACAACGACTCAAGACCTCTACTTTTTGTAGTATTGACATCTGTAGTACTGAACAAAAGCTCAAGGGGCGTGTAACCAATAATATGCCAGCCACCGGGCGATTCATCAGGATAGATAGCAGTTTGACGATCTGCGATAGCAACAGCACCTTTGGGTACCTTTAAACGAGGTTTGCTCAATCGCGGTTGGCAAAGTTCCATGGGTAATTCACCTAAATAGGCAAAACCTGGCATAAAGCCCGTCGCAAAGACCCGATATGAATTTGCACAATGCAAGTTAATCAGCACATTTTCACTTATGTTTTTATCTTTGGCCACTTTAGACAAATCAGTCGTTAGTGAAGTCAGCTCATAGCACACAGGGATTCGATGAATACGTCTGGATGTCGATGGCATTGATTTCAACTTATGGTTTAGGTTAGAAACATGTTCACAATTAGCTTCTCCTGTGTCGGCTACATTTTCACCTATGCACTTGCTAATTTCTTTATCAGCATTGATAACCAGCTCCTTCACAAATGTATTAACAGCAATATGATCGGTATCATCAAGTGAAAACTCAATAAGCAACGAAGTATAGGACGGAATATATTCACAAAGCCAAGGTGGTCTATTTACTAATAGAGCGCGAGTCAAAATCTCAATAATTTTATTGGCTGTTTCGAGCCCTATCACGGTGTCGTCAACATATACTATGACACAGCAATCTGAAGCAGTTCTAATTTCAATAATTTCTTGCTTATTTATTATGGTCATAGCAATAATATTTAGCCGTGTTGGTTTTGCAATAAAGTTCTTATTTTCTTAACTGTGTGCATTGCTTCTGGTGTATCACCATGTACACAAATTGTATCAGCATGGATAGTTAAAACAGCACCACTGTCAGTAACCACCTCGTTGCATTGAATAATACGTCGAGCCTGCTCAACTGACTCAGCAGCGGTCAATACCGCTCTTGGGTGGCTGCGAGGTGATAGCAAACCGGAATCTAAATACAAACGATCACAAAAGGCTTCAAATATGAGGGCTACATCAAGCTCGTTAGCTTCAATGCGCAAAGCCGCGTTTTGATTACCAGCTTGGACTACCAAGGGTAAGTTACTATAGAAACCTGAAGTGGCGGTAAATACTGCAGCTCTAACCGTTGGGTCCGTCATCATGTCGTTATAAAGTGCGCCATGAGGTTTAACATAGTCGACCTGAAGACCTTGGCATTTTGCTAGGCCATCCAATGTCGCTATCTGAGCTTGAATAATGAGTATCAACTCTTTGGGCGGAACGCGCATACTTCGGCGGCCAAAACCCTGAAGGTCTGGATAAGAAGGATGAGCGCCAATGAGTACTCCGTGATTGGCAGCCAACGCAATAGTATTATGCATGACAGTCGGGTCGCCTGCATGACCTCCGCAAGCAATATTTGCCATATCGATATATGGCATAATGTCGGTATCAGCATCGAACTGCCAATGCCCATAACTTTCACCTAAATCGGCATTTAATTTCATAGAACCCAAATTAACAATGATGTTGAAAAATTCAATGCTGTTATACTAAAGCCATAACGTTAAAAAATCATGTAAAAGAGAGTCTTAAATGCCAATTATTGGTCAAGTGAATGATTTGATCGTCACCGACGAGCTCCCCTTTGGTTACACTTTGTCTTTTTCAGGTTCGCGAGCTGAAATCGATGAGTCTGTATTCCTGCCGCTCAGTGATGCAAATGGCCAATTTGTTGAGGGACAAAATCTTCAGGCATTTGTGTATTACGCACAAGATGGCAGTATTCACGCAACGCAGAAAGATATGCCGATAAAAGTAAATGAGTTTGCCCTTCTCACCTGCACTGGCGCGACCGATTTCGGCGCATTTTTCGATTGGGGACTAGAGCGCGATTTATTGGTACCTAAATCGATGCAACATAAACCGATGGATATTGGTTTAAGCTACGTTGTCTACTTATTAGATGACCCTGACAACAGAAAAATGATCGGTTGTACAAAACTCTATCGCTTTTTAGATGAAACGACAGATGATTTGTCGATTGGTGAAGCCGTCTCCATTACTGTTTTTGACGAAACTTCTTTAGGCTTCAAATGTGTTATCAACAAACAATATCAAGGCTTGCTATTCAAAAGCGATTTATTTAAGAGACTCGCTGTTGGCGATCAACTCACCGCCTACGTAAAACAAATTCGAGAAGATGGCAAGATTGATTTGTCATTGCAAAAAGAAGGCAAAGAAGCGAGAAGTGATTTAGCAACGCAAATTATGGAAGACTTAGTCGCTCATGGGGGTATTTCCACTCTGACGGATAAAAGCTCTGCTGATGAGATATTTGCTCGTTATCAGGTGAGTAAAGGTGCTTATAAACGCGCAATTGGTACGCTTTACAAAGACAAAAAAATATTATTGAGCAAAACGCACATTTCTATAGTAGAAAATAAGTAAATACAACGTTTGGATGATTAAATGAAAGCAACTGTCGTATGGGAACCCTCTGAGGATGGTTTGAGTTTTGCGGGTGAGATGGATAATGGCTACAAACTTAATCTAGACGGCAATGGTAAAAACCTATCGCCGATGGAAGCGGTTTTAATTTCAGTAGGTGCTTGTTCTTCTGTTGATGTCGTTGAAATTATGCGCAAGTCTCGCCAAGTAATGCACGGTTGTTACTGTGAATTGGAAGCTGAGAGGGCTGAGTCAGCGCCACGAAAATTTACCAAGATACACGCTCACTTCGTTGTTCAAGGTAACAATCTAAATGAAAAAACTTTAGCAAGAGCCGTGCAGTTGAGCACTGAAAAATATTGTTCCGTGATGCTAATGTTGACTGGTAATGTGAGCATTACAACAAGCTTCGCAATACAAAATAGATAATTTACTGCGATTGTTTGTCTTTTTTAAATAAGCGGGTTTGTGTTAATAGACAACACAAAGTAGTGAATGATGATTATTTCTAGAAAAAAATCAAAGCAGTTAAACGTCAAATCTACAGACTTGAGCGGCGACTAAATTGAGTTCTACACAACAAAAAAACACTATGGACTTCAGCAACATTCTGAATTAGACCCTGCCAAAGCCTTGCTAATAGTTCATTGAACAACGCTTCTATTATTTTGGATAATCGCAATATTATTGGGTTGTTCAATGCCTTTTTGATTTATCTCAAGATGAATATAAAGATATCAGCCGTGACCAGAGCGTGGATATTGAAAACATTCAATTTTAATGAGCATGGCTAGTTAATTTAGATGTCGACACCTACGTTTTTGGTTGTAAATTTTTCGAGTCATCTTCAGCATCATCCATATCGTCAAAATCATCATCCAAGCTACCATCAACCAAACCAGTATCCAACGATTTGGTGGGTGTAACACCTAGTTTTTTGAATTGTTCTGCTTGTCTGACTAAGTTGCCTCGCCCGGTCGATAATTTACCCATAGCAGCTTCATATGCTTTCGCAGTAGCATCAATATTTCGACCGATTTTTTCCATATCTGTAACAAAACCATAGAATTTGTCATACATCTTGCGCGCTTGGTCAGCTATTTTATTCGCGTTTTGATTCTGATATTCGTATTGCCAGATATTATTAATTGTACGCAACGCAACAAGTAAATTGGTGGGGCTAACTAACATTATCTGGTTATCAAGCGCTTGTTTTATAAGCTCTGGAGCGTGTTCAATGGCTGAAATAAAAGCCGATTCAATGGGAATAAACATAAGCACATAATCTAATGTTCTTACACCGGTTAAATCTTGATAATCCTTTTTACTCAAGCCTTTAACGTGACCACTTATTGAATTTATATGCTCTTTAATAGCTCGTTGACGATCACCATCATTTTTGGCATTAACATATCTTTCATGTGCAATTAATGACACTTTCGAGTCAATAATAATGTCTTTATCGTTAGGTAAATGTACAACAACGTCAGGTTGGTAACGCTTACCATGTTCGTCTTTTAGCGACTTCTGAGTTTCATATTCATGTCCATTGCGTAATCCAGACTCGGTCAAGATGCGCTCTAAAACAAGTTCGCCCCAATTACCTTGCTGTTTATTATCGCCTTTCAATGCGTTTGTGAGAGCTGCGGCTTCTTCCGTTATTTGTTTATTGAGTTCTTTCAAGCTTAATATTTCAGTTTTTAAGGAAGCACGTTCTTGCCCTTCTTTAATATATTGATCTGAAACTTGGCGCTTAAATGATTCGATTTGATCTTTGAGCGGCGCGATCAGCTGCGTGATCCCAGATTCACTTGTTTTGGTAAACTTTTCTGATTTTTGCTCAAATATTTTATTAGCTAAGTTCTCAAATTGCGTAGAAAGCTGTTTTTCTGCATTTTCAAGCAAGGTTAATTTTTCAGAAAAGCTCTTTCGCTCTTGCTCAAACCCGGCCTGCTGTGACTGATAACTTGCTTGCAAGTTTGCATATTTATAGTTTATTTCTTCTAACTTCGTTGAAAATACTTTATTTTCATTTTGCTTTCTTTGTAACTCATCTGCCTTTTGACTTAAGATCCCAATTTCGCGTTGATTGTCGGCTATTACACTTCTAAATGTGTCTAAATTCTGCTTATATTCAACATCACCAATTTGAATTCTTTCTCGAAGTTCGTCAATTTTAGATGCATCTTGCCTTAAAGACTGGCTATTAAGCGCTATTTGTTGCTTCAAGTCTTGTATTTCAATTTGATAGTCATTTTTTTGCTCATTCAGTTGAGCAATGTATGTATCCTCTTTTTGTACTCTTTCAGTTTGATGCATTATTACAATCGAGCTGAATTGACGCTTTGATTGAGATCGCATTATCAACCAAACTAGCAGTAAACTAACAGACGCGGAAATGCCAGATGCGATTGCAACTTCAATATTCATAAACGGCTGTAACATGAGCGACTTATCCTTTTAAGGTCTTTATCTGTTTATCCGCGAAAGCGCTTAATCATAAATTTCTTATTTTAATGATTAAATAAAAATGAACTAACGAAAAATGAAAAGATGATAATAAGATCCCATCATAGTCATATTGAGGGACCCTACTTCGTTGTTGCGCTAGCTAAGGGTAAACTGATGAGTTAAACAGAAATTATTTTCTTCTTAAAGCCGCATCTAAATCAGCGATGTTCGCTTTCCAAATCGCAGGTCCTATTTCATGAGCATTTGCGCCTGTGCTATCGACAGCAACAGTCACCGGCATGTCTACAACATCAAACTCGTAAATGGCTTCCATTCCTAAGTCTTCAAAAGCAACGACTCGTGACTTTTTAATTGCTTTGGATACAAGGTAAGCCGCACCGCCCACAGCCATTAAATAAACAGCTTTGTGCTTAGCAATACTCTTTACTGTTGCAGGGCCCCGTTCTGCTTTACCAATCATGCCTATTAGGCCTGTTTGCTCCAACATCATGTCAGTGAACTTGTCCATACGTGTAGCTGTGGTCGGCCCGGCAGGACCGACGACTTCGCTACCAACAGCATCAACAGGACCGACGTAATAGATAAAGCGATTTGTTAGATCGACGCCTTCCGGCAAACCTTCTCCATTATCTAACATAGTTTGAATGCGCTTGTGAGCGGCATCTCGACCGGTCAACATCTTACCGCTAAGTAAAACTGTTTCTCCGACTTTCCAATCTTGAATGTCAGCTTTGGTAATGTCGTTGAGGTTGACCCGTCTTGTGTTTTTACTAACTTCCCAAGTCACTTCTGGCCAGTCTTCTAATTTAGGCGGTTGCAGCTCTGAGGGACCGTTACCATCAAGGTAAAAATGAGCATGGCGTGTTGCCGCACAGTTTGGGATCATAGCAACCGGCTTGGATGCCGCATGCGTTGGCATTGATTTTATTTTGACGTCAACAACCGTCGTTAAACCACCTAAGCCCTGCGCACCAATACCCAAGTCATTTACTTTTTTGAATATATCTAAACGCAATTTTTCTTCAGTAGTCACTGCGCCCCGATCCATTAACTCTTGAATATCAACAGGGTCCATCAAGCTTTCTTTTGCTAACACAGCGGCTTTTTCGGCTGTGCCGCCAATGCCGATGCCCAACATACCGGGAGGACACCAACCAGC
>JBLIKA010000084.1:0-14964 GCA_047637355.1 Glaciecola sp.
ACGGATTATTGGTGGTCTGCATTTTTACTTGTATTTCACAAGCGCGAAGCAAGTCATACATATGCATAAACGCGTCACCTATCGTGTTGCCCATAGTTAATACACCATGATTTCGAAGCAGCATAAAGTTAGCGTTACCTAAATTAGTTTGTAGTCGTTTAATCTCGTCAGGGTTAACCGCCAAGCCCTCGTAATCATGGTAACTCATACTAGCTAAGGCAAAGGCTGCGTATTGGCTATACGGTTGTAACCCGGCTTTATCACTGGCAACAGCGATGGCGTCTGCATGATGAAGATGCAATGCACATTGCGCCTCAGGCCGCGATATATGCACTGCACTATGAATTGTAAAACCAGCAGGGTTAATAGAGAATGGGGATTCTTTATCAATTACATTACCTTCAATATCAATCTTAACTAAGTTAGACGCTGTTACTTCTTCAAAAGCGAGTCCAAACGCATTGATGAGTAAGTCTTCAGTACCAGGGATACGCGCTGACACATGGGTGTGAATTAAATCATCCCATCCATGCAAAACCAATAGCCGATAGCAAGCTGCTAATTCTACTCTTGTTTGCCACTCGGAAGATGATACTTTGCCTTTTAAATCAATTTGGGGAATGTCGTACATAGCACTTAGTTAGGTTTCGATAAAACGTAGCTAAATAATAGCATGCAGATTGTATGGGGATCATTCTTTTAGCAGATTATTAAGAAGTCTAGTGCATTACATAGTATAAAAGTCACCGAACCTCATTGCTGATATGAAGAAACTATTTGTTAGCTTAACTGGAACCTATTACCTCGGCTTGTCTGCAACTTCAACCCTGTTTTTTCCGTTTACCTTTGCCCTATAAAGAGCCTTATCTGCTTCGTCAATAAGATATTCAATGCGATTTACATCGCTCGTCCTGCGCTCGGCAACACCAAAGCTTGCGGTTAATGTTATTGGGGTATGATCGCCAACAACTGATTCACTGCTGAGACCCGCACAAATGCGTCTGGTTATAATTTCGGCCGCAACTAAATCAGTATTAGGTAATAGTATTAATATTTCCTCACCACCATAGCGTGCAATAATATCGACCTTCCGCAGCCCGCTAGTGGCTAAGTAAACAGCAACAAATTTCAGGCAATCGTCGCCGACTCCATGTCCAAATTGATCGTTTACACTCTTAAAATTATCAATATCCATCATAATAACCGATAGCGGAAGCTGATTATCCTGACTATGTTTAAACTGAGTTTTAGAGTATTCATCTAATGTTTGTCTATTAAACAATCCAGTTAGATGATCAATTTGTGACAGTTCTTTTATCTTATTTCGTTGCTGCTCTAAATAAACCGTTCTAGTTTCGAGCATTTGATTACGAACAGATAACTCTTCAGTTTTAAGACCTATTTCTTGCTGCAAATGATTACTCAGGTGTTCCGCGGTTTCCAGCGCACTTAAATAATGTGATGCATGAATTTGAGATTGCATGAAAAAGAATAAAAACAAAGCATACTCAGTAACAAACAAATTATATTGACTAGCATAAGTCGCATATATGTCATTACACATTGCCAATATTAACGGCAGCAGACTCATCATTAACGACTGCGAGCCCGGCATCCTTTTTATAATGCCATTAGCAACGATCACCAGAACACTGGTCGCAATAAATAACAAAACAGCCTGATATACAAACAAATAGAGCATAATTGTATGCATAGGTAACAACCAAGTTGCCATAATAGTGAGTATCAATATGCTATAATTAAATTGTACAAACTGTTTATCTCCTTTAAACGGACAAAGATTTGCGAAGAAATGCAAGCCCGCTATCGCTGGCCAAATAATCAACAAATATTCAAGTCTAGAAATAGTAGAAAAGTGGCTAGGGTCTCCTACGAACACATAAAAATAGTCCGAAGATACTAAGCCTCTCATTAATCCGGAAAGGCCGAATATAACTAACAATATTAATGTTTTTTCCTTTGGGCGTTGAACATAAAAAATCAGATTTTGCATAACTACAAAAAGACCAACACCAATAAGTAAGATTCTAATCGCTAAATCGATATAAATACTTCGACTTACTTGCTCATGTTCTTGTATCGCTGGTACCGCGAATAAACCCGCTCGGCTAGACGTATGACTCGACAGGTAAATAACCAAGGTGCCTGCGCTACTATCGGCAGGTAAATCTAAGATTGTCGTTCTATAGCGATGTTGCTGGTTATTACCATCTCTGGATATTTTACCTGACTCACCAAGATATCGATTACTTCCATCAACATTTACCCACCAAGCTTGCCATGCATCACTGACACTGCGCATGTGAATGGCGGGTTGTTGAAATGCTCCCCGTAGCCCATCAATTTTAAGAAGATAAGTGCCGTAGCCATATACAAAGGGCGGCGAATTCCCCTCATCATCTTTAACAATATTCGTTAAAAAATCCAACTTTGGAATAGTTTGGATTAGGTACTTATTGCTATCTATCTCATCTAATGGTAACCATTCACCCCAGTAAAAACCCCACTCCCCGTCTAATTTGACTTCGCCAGTTTGATATTTTTGAGAGACGTTAATAGTAGGGATGGATTGCTCGCTGGCATGAACAGAAAAAGTGATATTGCAAAAAATAGCTAAGTAAATTAAGAAACAATATCTAAATAATCGTTGTTTACTAAAAGCAGTAACTAATCGAGGCATGGGACCATTCTTGATGTACGGCTACAAATTTCTATTCTAGAAAGGTTAAACCTTATACTAAGCGTATGCAACAAGCGCGATTTTACGCAAATAAACATAATATTACGAACAGACCATATTTATTACTCAATCTTATTGAGCACCGGGTCGATACCGGCGCTCTACATGCTTTTCTAATGAAGTCCTTTCAAACAAGACTGGACGCTCTTTTTGCGCAACAAACATATCCATTTGGTCGTTGTAATGCACTGAAGTGCTGTCCTTAGTAGCAGAACCATACTGATGAATAGCCTCGCTTTCAACCACACCATTTTTATCCCAAGACACAAACATCATAAAACCGTCACCCGCAATATTTTGAATTTGGCCATGATTGTCCATTTCCCGTCCATAAACCGCTCGCAGGATATCGGGGCCGCCACTAATTGGCAGATTTTTTTCACCATGTTGCAAACGATATACATCCCCATATGGCACTTCATAACTGCCCTGATATTTGACTAGTTGAGCTACCGCTGTTTGGAATGCTTGAGTAACCTCTTCCATCTCCACTGATGCACCACCCGATTTTTGTATAGGAGTCATCGTCAGAACGGCCAGAGCAGCCTGCTTATTATCCTTATGTGTTGAGAAATTCCAGTTGCGCAATGCATTAAATGCGTCTATTTCAATTTGACTTAAACCCTCGCCTGTTTCTTGCCTTAGCCATGCCTGTAATGCAGTGATTTGAAAAGACTTTGGATGATATGAAAGGTCGTATTTCACTTCCTTAAAAAGCTTTTTTGATATTTTCTTTACACCTTTTAGTTTCTCTTCAATTTGTAATGCTCGGTTGGTAACAGAGTTCTCAATTCCCATTGACTCAGGATATTCATTTTCTTTTGCGTCGTCATAGCCATCGGTCGCTATCCAAGGTGTATTGTTGGCGTTATAAACTAATCCAGAACTCGGATTGACGGTTTTTGGCATCGCTGAAAAATCATGAAATTCAGTCCAAATTAAATCAGAACGATCGCCTGGTAAAATTTTATCCCATTGCCATCCATCGATCCGTTTCGGAAACTTCGCATTGTAATAGTGTGCGATATTTCCAGCCCTATCTGCATATACAAAATTTATACTCGGCATGGTATTCAATTTCAATGCATCCTCAAATTCTTGTTTGTTAGTGGCTTTATTTGCCGCGAACATAAACTGTAGAGTGCCGACTTCGTTCATGCCTGACCAACGCAGGGCAAATGAACCTTGATCAGTCTCCATCACCGGCCCATGCTCGGATATTTTGATTTCTTTATTGACTGTCCACCTCAACGGGCCGAACAACTTTACAGTCATTTTAGCGGTTTTAATGTGAAACGCTTTCCAGCTTCCATCTAACCAATATTGATTGTCATTTTTAGGATTAATCGTCAACTGGTAAATATCGACTAAATCAGGTTTATTAACTGTATTAGACCAACCCAAGTTATCATTATGTCCGTGAATAATAACGGGCGCACCCGGGAAAGTAGAACCCACCATGTTCCAACCTTCATCACTATGCAAACGCACTTCATACCAAGCGACCGGGCCAGTAAGAGGTTGATGACTATTAATTAATAAATGAGTGAGCCCGTCTTCTGAACGATGCGGAGCGAGGGCAATACCTTGACTACCGATGGGCAATGTTTTAGCGGGTTGCCAAATAAGTGCATTTTGCAACGGGGCAAACTCAGGCGCCTCAACAGAGTTTACTAAGTTACCTAAAATCGTATCAAATCCATAAAACATGGGCATTTTAAAGGTGAAGCCCGCGACAATATCTTTGGCGGTTACTGGTAAAAAATAACGACTGACTTGATCTGGGTTTTCTGCAGAATAAAGGTTTACACCGTCCGCATAGGCTTGTGCTATCTGTTTAATTTTATCTGGTACTTGTTTATCATAATTTTCGTTAACGGCGTCCCATACTCCCATAAATTGGACGACAAAATCCGTCTGGGCAGCCTCGTATCCTATTTCAGCAGCCAACGTCCCTCTGGTTGCGAGTAACACCGACTGAAGCGTTTCAAAGTCGTCTTCACTTTGCACATAACCCAGACCAAATGCGGTATCAACGTCTTTCTTGCCATAAATATGAGGAATACCCAAGCCATCGCGCATAACCTCAACATCATAGCTTTGCGCCTTAAGCACATACTCGCGTAGGTCGGGCATACTGGGGAGTGTTAGGTAAGTAATGGAGAAAACTGCAGCTATGACTAAGGCCAATGTATATGCGGTCGATTTTAGTGAGACGTATTTCATTGGCTAGTGCTTTTCTTCATAGATGATATAGAGGCATTTTAACATATTAACAGCCTTCAACTCCGTAATGTTAAAATAGGAATACAATACATATGGGTGGATTGGTAATTGAATTGAGTGAATGTAATATCGTCCTTAACATTCGACACCATTCATAAAAACCACTTAACCTTGAAAGTATGGGCACAATTTCGTAACTTAACGAAATGTACCCATAAAATTGTCACAGCGTCTTTAAACTCGCTTTTTAAGCTAATCAAAGCTAGTTAATTATCTTAATGTTAACTTTTCAATACCCATGTTATACAACACAAAACCATAAATATCAGCATACTGCTCAATAGTTTTGCTTATTGGTGTGCCTGCACCATGACCTGCATCGGTTTCAATGCGAATAAGTACTGGATTATAACCGTCTTGAAACTCCTGTAATACGGCAGCAAATTTGAATGAATGTGCTGGCACCACTCGGTCATCATGATCCGCCGTCGTGATCATAGTAGCCGGATATTCAACACCGGATTTCACATTGTGAACTGGTGAATAAGCCTTGATGTACTTATACATTTCTTCACTTTGCTCCGACGTACCGTAGTCGTAAGCCCAACCGGCACCGGCCGTAAATGTGTGGTAGCGCAACATGTCCAATACACCAACCGCAGGTAAAGCTACTTTCGCCAATGTTGGACGTTGGGTCATCACTGCGCCGACTAACAAACCACCGTTAGAGCCGCCACGTAAAGCAAGGTATTCACTGCTTGTGTAGTGCTTATCAATGAGATACTCAGCAGCGGCAATAAAGTCATCAAATACGTTCTGCTTTTGCATTTGTGTACCCGCTTTGTGCCATGCTTTGCCGTACTCACCGCCACCACGAATATTAGGTACTGCGTAAACGCCGCCTAATTCGAGCCAAGCCGCAACTGTAGAGCTAAAACTAGGTGTTAAGCTTACATTAAACCCGCCGTAGCCATACAGCATTGTTGGGTTTTTGCCGTTCAGTTCAGTGTCTTTATGATGCGTAATGATCATCGGCACTTCGGTACCGTCCTTTGATTTATAGAACACTTGTTTAGACACGAACTTAGAACCGTCAAACTTCGACGCTGGCTTGTTAAATAATGTCGACTCACCGGTTGCAATATCTAGCGAGTAGATAGAGGGTGGCGTTATGTAATTACTGAATGTGTAGTAACTAGTTGTTACGTCTAATTTGTCACCACCAAAACCAGCAGAACCGATACCTGGCAGCTCAATTGTACGTAATTGTTCACCTGCTAAGTTGTATTGATAGACCTTAGAAATCGCATCGACCATATATTCTGCGAAAATATACCCGCCGGCAGTGCTAGGCGACAATACATTTTCAGTTTGCGGAATCAAGTCTTTCCAATTCTCAACACTCGGTGACTCCACATCTACCACAACAATTTTACTATTTGGCGCATTGTGGTTAGTCACTAAGTAAAGGTTGTCGCCTTTATTGGTGAGCATCGAAACATCACTATCTATTGTTTCGATAATCGCTTGCCAACCCGCACTCGGATTAGACAGATCTTTTAAAAATGCTCGGTTACCTGAAGTTGAGTTTGCCGCAGATACCAATAAGAAGCGATCATCTTCACTGACTTGAGCACCAATATAGCGGTGCTTTTCAGCATCGTTATGACCATATATCTTAAGATCATTAGCTTGGGTATTGCCAATTTTATGATAATACAATTTATGCTGATCGGTTTTCTGACTAAGTTCTGACCCCTTTGGTTTATCATAACTTGAGTAATAAATACCTTCATTTTTGTACCACGACAAACCACTAAATTTGACGTTTATCAATGTATCACTAAGTAACTCTTTGGTTTCGGTATTCATAACATAGACTTGACGCCAGTCACTGCCGCCCGTTGACGTTTGATAGGCTGCCATTGAACCGTCAGTCGAGAATGATAAACCCGCTAACGATACCGTGCCGTCGTTACTGAATTTGTTAGGATCAATAAAAACCGTTGATTCACCACCGGCCTTAGAACGATAAACGAGGCTCTGATTTTGAAGACCATCATTTTTGTAAAAATAGGTGTATTCACCTTCAGTAAAAGGAGCTGATACGCGCTCATAATCCAACAGGTCACGCACCACTTTAGCTATTTCTTTACGGTACGGGATGTTCTTTAAATAATCCTGTGTCGTTTCGTTTTGTGTTTCTACCCAGGCTTCAGTTTCTGCACTGCGGTCATCTTCTAACCAACGATATGGATCGGCAACCTGATCGCCGAAATAAGTATCAACAACGTTCCCTTTTGCCGTAATAGGATAATCAACTGTGATAACTGTACTTTTCTTCTGTTGTGATTCAGACACTGCGGCTTCCTCTGATTTTGGCTGACAAGCCATTAATGTGCCTGCGGTCGCTATTGCTAACATCGCTTTCGTTGCTACTTGCATCTTTCTTTGCATTTTTATTTCCATTACGTCTCTTTTAATTTCCGTTTGTATTTATCGTTACTCAATATCACTTTAGTCGCTATTAGCGCTTATAAATAGCTAATTTTGAATAGTGTTTCTATCGTAATCAAGCTTAGTTTTGAAGCATTTGAATACGCGCCAAACGCTAAAATTGTTTAGCCCTCTTGTGCAATCTTTATCAGTGCCTGCTGAAATACATCTGCGGGCTGGCCACCGCTGATCAAATGTTTATTGTTGACAATGACGGCTGGCACAGATTGCACTCCCGCATTCTGATAATACTGCTGTAATTGTCGAACGTCAGCTGTAAATTGGTCTGAATCCAATATTTTTTTCGCCTCGATGACATCTAAACCAACGCTTTTAACGGTTTCTAAAAGCTGCTCATGGGCGCTTGGGTTCCCGCTGTCTTTAAAGTACAAATCAAATAATGCCAGCTTCAAGTCAGTCTGTTTACCCTGCGTTTTTGCCCAATGTAATAAACGGTGTGCATCAAACGTATTATAAATGCGACCTCCTCCTCTATTGCCAAACTCATAGCCAACGCTAAGTCCACGTTGCTTAATAGCTTCACGGTTTTGATCTGCTTGTTGCTCTGAAATTTGATATTTTTGAGTTAGATGCTCGGTAATGTCCTGACCTTCTGTTGGCATTTGTGGATTGAGTTCAAAAGGCTGCCATTCGATATTTGCTGTAATGTCTGGGCCTATTTCTTTTAACGCTGTTTGTAGTGCTTTAAAACCGATAATGCACCATGGGCATGATATATCCGACACAATATCTATCTTTAATTCAGTTGCCATTCTCATTTATCCTGTTCAATTGTAAATCTTGGGCGGTAATAGCAAACATCAAGATTACCATTACCTTTATAATGAAAAAAGTCATTCTCTAAGGTCCGTGCACCTTGCAAACGAGCTTGAAATTCATCGTCTGTTACTAAGTTACGCGTAAAATTAATTTGTTGACTCATACCAACTCTATTTCCTAACTTCGCGCTGACTATTTTACTGCGTTTAGTCACATCAGCAATAACGCCGCCATCAACGTTAGGGTTACCGCGCTGCATGGCTTGGGTATGCTTCATGCCATATATGACCTGACCAAACACCGACATATTTCGATCTAAATGACGAGGCGCTTGACCAATGACAATATAAAAATCGGTGCTTGCTGAGTCAGCCCCATTATTCCTTGCCATCGCCACGGCACCAGGACAGTGCAGTAACCACTCTTGTTGGTCAGATAGACTGCGTCCGGCGGGAAAGCCCTGCACGAAACCAGTTTCTTGGGCTAAAAACTCTGGCGACTGCACAGTAACAAAATCTGAGGCTTTAGTTAATGGTCGCGTAAATTCTGCCGCTAGGGTTGCGCGGTATTTCGACGGTTTCTTCTCAGTTACGTCACCACCTTGAGTAACAAAACCATCAATCACTCGGTAAAAGTCTAAGCCGTTATAAAATCCTTCATTCACTAATGCTTTGAATTGTGCGACGTGTTTGGGTGCGATGAAGGGAGCTAACTCAATTACTATTAAACCCGTATCGGTATTTAAATAAACTAAATTCTGCTGTTTGGGCTGATATATTTGTAACTGTTTTTCTTGAGTAACCGTTAACTCTTGAGAATGGAGATTAAATGTGCAGGTAAGTGCTGCGCTAAAAACAGCAACGGCGATCACCCAGTTTTTCATACGTTTGATTGGCATTTTTTTCCTTTTTAATTACTTTAATGTTATTTAAGTGATGCCTTAGAGATCTCAATTTCGCTAGATTTATTGAAATTAGTTAGGCTGTTTTAAGTCTCTTAAAAACCAGAATTATCGCCCTCTAAAGACTCACCTAACAATGTCTAAAAAACCGTTGAAATTAGCATCGTTGCAGTTCCCAATAAGTTCAAATAAACACATTTCTGCACTAGTGATGCCAACGTCTTTGTTTTGTAATTTGGTTACTGCGAGTTGTTTGTTTTTATCATGCCGTGAACCTATGCAATCTACAACTAACTCAACTGACTTCCCCATTTGTTGCAGACCCATAGCCGTTTGATATACGCAAATATGCGCTTCGATCCCACAAATTAACCAATTTTCAACGGCTACGTTAGTAACTCTCTCAACAAAATGTGGATCTGCACAAGCATTAAAGTCGTATTTTTTTATGCAGGGATAGTTAGCTAATAAGGTTTGGATTTCGGGTGCCGTTTTACCTAGTTTTTCAGGATTCTGTTCCAGTACTAAAATTGGCAGGTCTAATAATGTGCAGCCTCTAATTAATTTGGATACATTGTGAAACATTAGCTCACTATCGTTTACTAGATGCGCTAGTTTGCCCTGCATATCCACGACAATCAGACCGGTGTTGTTTTTATCTAACATTTCCATTTCCATTTCACTAGGCAAGAAGATAGCTTAATGTAATACTTTTTTTTTGTCACCTTGGATATCCTTCAAATGTAAAGTGCACATCAAACACTCAGTAAGCAGGCACTTTATGAGCCATCACTGAATAGTTCATATAAACTTAGTGGCGTAATATTTAGCATTATTGTTTTGCACTGCGCTACCATTATAAATATGCTAACGAGGTAACCTGCTAAACACAAAAGTGAGTGATTAAATGACAACATATTTCGCCAAGCGATTATTCGACGGCCTGCAAATGCACGACAACATGCACTTAGTAGTGAACGCCGGTATAATTAGCAGTATCAAAAAGGCTCACCTAAGTCCGTTAACAGCTGACGCTGAACTAGACGGTCTTGTTTGTGCTGGTTTTATAGATACACAAGTGAATGGCGGCGGCGGTGTTTTATTTAATTATGAACCCTCAATTTCGACACTTGTTACCATGATGCAAGCCCACTCAAAATATGGCACAACATCCATGCTGCCAACGCTTATAACCGATAGTAGTGAAGTAATGAAAACCGCTGCCGATGCTGTTGCTAATGCCATAACGGCGGCTGTGCCGGGTATCTTGGGCATTCATTATGAAGGTCCTAACTTGAGTAAAGAAAAGAGAGGAATTCACCCAAGCGATTATGTCCGTGCAATCAGCGATACTGATTTAGCTACTTTCACACGCAGTGATATTGGCAAGGTTCTAGTCACTATTGCACCGGAGAATTTATCACCCGATGTCATTACCGATTTGGTCACACAAGGTGTTGTGGTTTCACTAGGACACAGTGGGGCGAGTGTTGAGCAAGCACTCGGGGCTATTCAGGCCGGTGCAACGTGCACTACTCATTTATTTAATGCTATGTCAGGATTAACGGCTAGGGAACCCGGGCTCATAAATGTCGCATTGAGTGACGTACGCGTAACCTCAGGACTTATTGTTGACTTACACCATGTTCACCCGCAAAACTGCGCTCTTGCCTATCAGTGCATAGGTGCTGACCGTTTAATGCTGGTAACCGATGCAATGGCGCACGTAGGCTCAGATCTGCAAACCTTGCCATGGCTAGACTCTACTATCACCAGAATGGAGGGTAAATTAACATTAGAGGACGGTAGCCTCGCCGGTTCGTGTTTGGACATGAACAGCGCAGTTAAAAATATGTATGATTTACTAAAGCAACAACCTAAATGGAATAAAGCGGACAACCTACTTGCAAACGTACTTAATATGGCAAGCCAAGTTCCGGCGCGTCTATTAGGGATTGAAGATATTGGGAAACTAAAAAGCGGTAATAGAGCTGACTTCATTCTATTAGACGACAACATGCGTATAAATGGATGCTGGATCAATGGAGAGCAGGTGTCAGGAAACTCATTACAATAATTATGATAACAGTTGAAATGATAGCGGATATTCATTTAATCCTGAATATCCGCTTTTTTATGAACTACTTTTCGCCCAACCATTCAACTCTGAATAAATCTCTACGTTTATCCAAATAGTTGCGCACCGACCCCTCATTCTGAAGCTTAGTTAACTTGTCGAAATCAAGGTCAACAATAAGCGTCATTTCAGTATTTGGTGTCGTTTCAGCCACAGTTGCATCATGCGGGAAAGCAAAATCAGACGGAGAAAATACCGCTGTTTGAGCATATTGAATGTCCACATTGTCTACTTGTGGCAAGTTTCCAACGCTACCAGCAATCGCTACATAACATTCATTTTCAATTGCTCTAGCTTGTGCACATCGACGCACTCGCAAATAGCCGTTTTTGGTGTCAGTCCAAAAAGGGACGAACAACACTTGGATATCCTGTTCAGATAACAATCGAGCTAATTCAGGAAATTCAACGTCGTAACAAATCAAAATACCAATTTTACCGAAATCAGTATTAAATGATTGCAGCTTGTTGCCACCCTTCATGATCCATTCTTTCTTCTCATGCGGCGTCAATTGCAACTTGTACTGGCTTTCAATTCTACCGTCGCGATGACACAAGTATGCAACGTTGTACAATTCATCATCCTCAACAACTGGCATTGAGCCTGCAATGATGTTGATGTTATAAGATACCGACAAGCGCGAGATAGCAGTTAAGATTTCCTCTGTATAGTCAGCTAAATGCCAAATAGCATCGATTGAACTTTCACCATCGCTTAAACCCATTAACGGCGCGTTGAAAAATTCAGGAAACAGTGCCACATCGCATTTATAGTCAGATAACGCGTCAACAAAATACTCTACTTGTTGCAATAATGCTTCTACGTTCTCAAAGTAACGCATTTGCCACTGTATACATCCAATTCGAGCCGATGAACGCTTACCGCCTATCAAGTTTGGTTTTTCGGCATCAAAGTACATATTGTGCCATTGCAATAAAGTCGCGTAGCCAAGCGAGTCTTTATCTTCCGGCAAATAAGCCTTCATGACCTGTTTTACATCAAATCCGTTTGACAATTGAAAGGTCAAAATAGGGTCGAAAATGTCTTTCGATTTTACTTGTTCAATATATTGGTACGGTGTCAGCTCTTTTGCATATTGGATATAGTTTGGAATACGGCCACCGGCCATAATGGAGCGCAAGTTCAAATTACGCACTAATTCTTTGCGTGCCTCATATAAGCGTCTACCTAAACGTAAGCCTCTGTATTCGGGAGACACAAAAACGTCAACGCCATACAGTACGTCGCCATTTGGATCGTGGGTAGTGATATAAGCATCACCGGTTATTTCTTCGTAGGTGTGTTTATCACCAAACTGTTCATAATCAACGATGACTGACAAAGCTACTGCAACAACTTTGCCTTTATCGTCAATGCAAATTTGTCCATCCGGAAAGGTCGAAATTTGAGCTTTGAATTGCTTAAAAGGAAGTGCACCGCCGACTCGCTGATATATGGCATCCTGCAACTCTCTTATATCATCGTAATCATCTAGGGTAAGGTGCCTAAGCTCTAATAAGTGCTCACCTTCTTCGTTCGAATTTACTGTTTCTTTGCTTGGCATGTCATCCTCAAAAAAATACCGACGTCAACAGTGACATCGGTAGTTTATCAGGTATTGTTAGGTTTAATAGCCGAAGTTTAGATTATTAAAGCGCCATTCTAATCGTCAGTCTCAGCGTCATAGCAGCGATCAGCGTACGCCAAACACCCCTTCTATTTCCTCCAAAGAACGGCCTTTCGTTTCTGGTAGCATCTTATATATCAAAACAAAGCCGACAATAGCCAACAAGCCATAAATCAAAAATGTCATCGCTGTACCCAGATTTGCCAACTCCCAAGGAAATAGGAGTTGCACACTGAAGCTAACCGCACTATTCACCGCACCAATGCACGCAATACCTATGCCGCGCAGTCTATTCGGAAGAATCTCAGCTAGTAGGACCCACATGACAGGCCCAAGTGAGACAGCGAAGGCTGCAACAAAACCCAGAATACCAATAAGTACTAGCACTGAATTAATTGTCACCGCAGCTTCAATTAACACCGATTGATGTTCACGAGCGGCATCTGCACCGAGCAATTCGATGGTTGCGTTTTTAAAACCAACGTCACTAGAGAAGGTTTCACCTAAAATTGGCAATAGTTTGGTGCGGTGATCTTCACTTTCAATAGACTGAATAGAGGTTTCGGTAAGCTGATAAGTTGCGTTATGAAAGCCATAGGAAACAACAGACATGCTAATGAAAACACCGGCTAAACCAATTAGCATTAGTGGCTTTCGGCCCAACCTGTCAATTAATAGCATAGCAACAATGGTAAATACGACGTTGATAACGCCAACCCAAATAGCTTGTGAGAATGCAGCATTTTGACCAACGCCGCTTTGTTCAAAAATACTGGGGGCATAAAAATAAATGGCATTTACACCGGTAGCTTGCTGGCAAATTGCGACAACTAGACCAACCAATAGCACGAAGCGCATTTTCTTAGAAAACAAACTTTTGAGTAAATTAAATATAGAGTCTGTTTTGCCCTGTGCTGCCTCTTTGCGATCTGCTTTTATTTCTTCAATGAAAGCGTCAGCCTGCGCATCCGACATTGTTGGTTCGGCCGAGTTATTGCCATTAAGGAGTAACAGAACGGATTTAGCTTTAGCTTCCCGATTATTCAAAGCAAGCCATCGAGGACTCTCAGGAATGGTAAACAACAAGACTAAAAATATGAACGCTGGCAAAATTTCAAAACCTAGCATCCAGCGCCAAACATTGTCTTGAATACCTAAAGCACTAACCCAAGCTATCGGACTGTCGGATAGCTGTAATAAATAGTAATTTGCAAAATAAGCGAACGACAACCCAATAACAATATTGAGTTGGTTAATAGAAATCATTTTACCACGTATTTTAGCAGGAGAAATTTCAGCAATATATATAGGCGCAACGACCAAGGATGCAAACGCAATACCTCCTATAATTCGAGCGGTAACTAACATTGTATAGCTAACCGCCAATGCCGAGAAAATAGCGGATACTACATACAAAAAAGCGATCGCTATAATCACTTTCTTACGACCAAACATGTCTGCAAAAAAACCTGCGAACAACGAACCAAATAATGCGCCAAGTGTAGGCGAACTAACCACAAAACCTTGTTGCCACTCGTCCAATTTAAACTCGGTTGTGACAAATCCAATCACACCAGAAATAACCGATGCATCGAAACCGAAAACAAAGCCCCCAAGGGCAACAATAATCGCGAAATAAACACTTTTGGACATTAGCTTAGCTCTCTTTTATTAAGGCTTTTATTTTTTTATTCAGATAAACGCTCGCTATTTGCGAGCTATCTCTGGCATTGTTTATTTATTGGCAACGACTTATTTAATAAGTTTGCCAAGTTTATTCACAACAACGAACCTAGATCGCCTTACTATAGCAACTCCAATTAAACCAATAAGTAACCATAGATGTAAAGCACCACCGCTTGATGTTGCCTCTGGTGTTGGTGTTGGTGTTGGTGTCGGTGTCGGTGTCGGTGTTGGTGTCGGAACGGCAACCGCACATCCGGTGCTATCTACTTCTGTGCCTGCAGCGGTATCAGGGCATTGATCATCAGCATCGATAACGCCGTCACTGTCACTGTCGGCAGCATCGGTAGCAT
>JBLIKA010000085.1:0-14873 GCA_047637355.1 Glaciecola sp.
TTCAATAGCGCGTTTAACAGCGGCCAATCAGATACCGCGCTAGAGCCATCCTTCATTGCTTCGGTTTCTCTGTTTGGACTGGCAACTGAGCCACTATCTAAGTGATCGCGTCCAATAACAATTGGCGCGCTGAGTTCGCCATTCTTTACCATTTCGTTAAAGGCCAACCCTAAACGATGTCTTTCACCAAGACCTACCCAGCAAATACGAGCTGGTAATCCTTGAAATGCAATACGCTCCCTTGCCATGTCTAGCCACTGATGAAGATGTACGTTATCAGGCAATAGCTCTTTTACTTTTTGGTCGGTTTTGTAGATATCTTCGGGATCTCCAGACAATGCGACCCAGCGAAATGGTCCAATGCCTCGACAAAATAAGGGTCTAATATAGGCTGGAACAAAACCGGGGAAGTTAAAGGCTTCTTTTAATCCTTCTTGCAACGCAACTTGGCGTATGTTGTTCCCATAGTCGAGTGTTGGAATACCTTGGTCCCAAAAATCTAACATTGCTTGAACTTGAATTCGCATCGATGCCCGTGCTGCTTTTTCAACTTCTTTGGGGTTTGATACGCGCTTTTCTTTCCATTCTGCCAGAGACCACCCTAAAGGCAAATAGCCATTGATAGGATCATGTGCTGATGTTTGGTCCGTTACAATGTCGGGGCGCGCGCCACGCCTAACCAGTTCAGGAAATATCTCGGCTGCATTGCCACACAGACCTACGGTCTTTGCTTCACCCGCTTCTGTCCAACGGTTAATCATCTCCAGCGCTTCATCTAACGTGTCTGCTTTCTCGTCCACGTAGCGCGTGCGTAATCGAAAATCGATGCTATGTGGATCGCATTCAACGGCCAGGCAACAGGCACCAGCCATAGCCGCTGCGAGCGGCTGGGCGCCGCCCATTCCTCCTAATCCGGCGGTTAATATCCATTTACCCTTTAAGTTACCGGCATAGTGTTGACGACCCGCTTCAACAAACGTTTCATAGGTTCCTTGTACAATGCCTTGAGTGCCTATGTAAATCCATGAACCCGCCGTCATTTGGCCGTACATCATAAGGCCTTTTTTATCGAGTTCGTTGAAGTGATCCCAATTTGCCCAATGCGGCACAATATTTGAGTTTGCAATCAATACTCTAGGCGCATTTGGGTGGGTACGAAAGACACCGACCGGCTTGCCTGACTGTACTAAAAGTGTTTCGTCTTCGGTTAACGTCTTCAAGGTATCAGCAATGGCATCAAAATCTTTCCATGTTCTGGCTGCTTTACCTATACCACCATATACAACTAACTCATCTGGGTTTTCAGCTACCTCACGATCTAAATTATTATGCAGCATTCTATATGCCGCTTCGGTTGACCAACTGCGGCAGGTTAGTTTATTGCCGGTAGGGCTTTTAATGTCTCTGGCTTTTTTTATTTCAGTATTCATGTTGGTCTCCTATAGAGTCGTTGACATAAGATGGTTAATTTCATGGAGTATTTTTTGCAACACCTTGCGAAGCTCGTTAGCCTTAAACGGTGAATAAACGAAGGGTGGTTTTTCAGACTCAAGATATCGATGCTGTGCTAATTCCATTTGGAATGCATGCACGTTGTCATCAGGGTGCCCGTAATGTCGAGTTGTCCAACCTCCTTTAAAACGTCCATTGACCACATGACGATATTCAGGAAAACGCGCGCATACTTGCTCAATGAGGTTGGTTATTTTTGTGTCGCAACTTTTACCACTGTTGTCTCCCATGTTTAAGTCAGGTAACTGATCATCAAATAAAAAGGGAATTTCGGAACGGATGGAGTGACAGTCATATAAGAAAACTTGATCATGAATTGTCTTTAGTCTTTCAATTTCATTTTTTAAATGGTCATGATAAACACGGTGGAATTGTTCAATCCTCAATTCTATATCCGCAGTAGATGGCGGTATATCCCAAATAGGTAAATTATCAAATGAGCTCAATGGCACTAGGTCAGTGGTATTTTGTCCCGGATAGAGACTCGTGCCATGTGGATCTCTGTTAGCGTCAATTACATACCGGCTAAAATTAGCTTTCACGATGGTTACATTGTCTAACAAGCCTTCATACAGTTCGGGAATATGCCAGTCTGTATCTAGAAGCTGGCGTCCTAACGGATTTAAGTTAGCCCAAATTGCGTCAGGCACATATTGGCCGGAATGAGGTTGGCCTAAGATAATCGGACTGCTGCCTTGAATTACGGATACTGGATTCATACTTCAATCTCAATTGCGCTTAAGCCCTCATCAATATGCAAAGATTCGCTATCATCGCTTAATAAGTTTGCCAGTGCTGTGATGTCAGAACTGACCATGCGGTCGTCAGTAAGAGCTGGGCAAAACTGTCTAATTTGGCTAATTACACGCTGTAGTTTATCGCTCGTTTTTAGTGGGCTACGCAGCTCAATTCCCTGGCAAGCTGCCATCGCTTCGATGCCCAAAATGGCGGCCAAATTTTCGTTCATTTCAAGTAATCTGCGCGCTGCATGGCATGCCATTGAGACGTGATCTTCTTGATTTGCAGATGTCGGGGTAGAATCAATGGATCGTGGATTAGCTAGCGACTTATTTTCGCTCATCAACGCGGCTGAAGTTACCTCAGCGATCATCAATCCTGATTTTAACCCCGGATCGGGAGCTAAAAACGCAGGCAAGCCAAAACTTAATGCAGGGTCAACAAGCAGTGCCACTCGGCGCTGAGAAATGCAGCCTATTTCTGAAATTGCGATGGCGATTTGATCAGCTACCAATGCAACGGGTTCGGCATGAAAGTTACCACCAGAGACAATGTTTCCATCAGAGAGTACAAGGGGATTGTCGGTTGCGGCGTTGGCCTCTATTTGTAAAACTTTTCCTGCATGTTGCAATTGATCTAGGCACGCGCCAATTACCTGTGGGGCACATCGCAAACAATATGGGTCCTGGACTCTTTCATCGCCGGTCAGGTGACTTTTGGTGATCTGTGAGCCTTCTAATAGTTCACGCAGTCTGCGTGCGCTTTGAATTTGCCCCAAATGGCCTCGAAGTTGATGGATTTCATCATGAAACGGTGCGCTAGAACCCATCGCTGCATCCATCGACAATGCAGCGGTTGTAATGGATGTTTTAGCTAACCTCCAGGCGGAGAAAAAGCCAACCAGCGCTAATGCTGTAGACGCTTGCGTTCCATTTAATAGCGCCAGCCCTTCTTTTGCTTGAAGCTCAATTGGTAGCATTCCGCTATCTTTTAGTGCCTGAGCAGCAGGCATAAGTTGCCCATGATAGAACACATCACCTTCACCAATTAGTGTGGCTGCCATATGCGCGAGTGGCGCTAAGTCACCGGAAGCACCCACTGAACCTTTAGCGGGAATAACCGGAATAATGCCAGCTTTGACGAGATTTTGTAGCTGTTCGATAACAACGGGTCTAACGCCAGATACACCGCGTCCGAGTGATAAGCATTTTAAAGCCATCATTAAACGGACAATATTTATTGCTAACGGCTCACCAAAGCCTGCGCAGTGTGAACGCACCAAATTGCGTTGAAGATTGACTAAGTTCTCATCATCTATTCTGACTGATGCGAGTTTTCCGAAGCCAGTATTAACCCCATATATTGTTTCGTTGCTTTTAATACGATCAATCAGCCTTTGTTGTCCTTGTCTCACTGCAACAAAAGCACTTTCATTCAATTCAAAGTTGGCGCCACTTCTATATAGTAGTTCTAATTCGTTTAATGTAGTTTTTCCGGGGTTAAGTATCATCTTGATTTGTTCTCCAGCGCATAAATACGTTTATTTAAAGGACGGCCGCCTATCCAATAAGCTAATTCAGCAGGATGATTTACGTCCCATACTGCTAGTTCTGCAAGTGCTTCTGGTGCGATAACACCGTATTGTTGCGACATGCCTAATGCTTTCGCAGCGTTCCGCGTAACTCCAGCCAATGCTTCTTCTGGTGTCATTGAAAACATCGTACATGCCATATTCATCGCAATGAGAAGAGAGGAAAGTGGCGAGCTGCCGGGATTACAATCTGTCGCAATAGCAATATCTACATTGCATTCACGAAGACTGTCGAGTGGCGGTAGCTTAGTTTCTTTTAGCGTGTAATACGCTCCAGGTAATAGAACAGCAACAGCACCAGAGTCTGCAAATGCGGGAACATCAGCAGGGGATAAGTATTCCAAATGGTCTGCCGAAAGACCTCTATACTTCGCAGCAAGCAGAGCCCCTTTCTGATCCGTTAATTGCTCAGCGTGAAGCTTAACTGGAATATTCAGTGATTTGGCTTCTTCAAATAAGCGCTCAATTTGGGCTGGCGAAAATGCAATGTCTTCACAAAAGCCATCTACGGCGTCGATCAATCCTTCTGCAACACCGAGACGCAAACCAGGGATCGCAACTTCTTCGATATATTGATCAGCTCTTGACTGATATTCAGGCGGGATAGCATGCGCGGCCAACCAGGTAGTAACAATTTTAATTGGACGCAAAGTAGCAAGCTTTCTTGCAATCCTTAGCATCCGCAGCTCATCTTCAATCGTCAGTCCGTAGCCAGATTTAATCTCAACCACAGCGACGCCATCCTCAATAAGACTGTCTAGTCGCCTCAGGGCATCGTTAAGTAGAGTCTCATCGGTGGCACTTCTAGTGGCTAGGACTGTGGAAACGATACCGCCACCATTTCGGGCAATTTCTTGATAACTTGCACCATTTAGTCTTGCTTCAAATTCTTGTGCCCGTGAACCGCCGAATACAAGGTGGGTATGGCAATCCAACAATGCTGGAGTGACTAACCGACCACCTAGGTCTTCGAAGCGCATGTCGGAATAATGATCTGGCAAGCTTTCAGCTTTGCCAACCCAAGCAATAGATTTTTTAATAACCACTAAGCTTGCGTCATTGACCAGACCATAAGGTCTATCACCCTTAATCATGGTGGCGACGGAACAGTTTGTGTAGATGATATCTTCCATTAATAGCCTTGTTAAATTGCTGTTAATTGATATTATGTATGCACATAATATATTTTAGGCGAGTTTGAATGGCAACTACTATTTTTGCAAATCAAGCGCTCACTCCTACGGGGTGGCAGCAAAATATCACGGTAGAGATAGGCCACGACGGTGTTATCAGCGACATTGTAGAACATGCTTCAAAAACCGAGATCTTGCCAACTGCTAACCATCATGTAGGGATTTTATTACCGGCTATGTCTAATGTTCATAGTCATAGCTTTCAACGCGCTATGGGTGGACTTGCTGAAACCAAAGGGCCGAACGCCAGTGATGATTTTTGGACATGGCGAAAAGTCATGTATCGGTTTCTAGAGATCCTTTCTCCTGATGACATTGAAGCTATTGCAGCACAAGTACATATCGAAATGATAAAGTCTGGGTTTGCTGCGTCGGCTGAGTTTCATTACCTTCATCACGACCCACAAGGGCAACCATATTCTCAAATTGAAGAGTTATCATTGCGTCACTTTAGCGCTGCACGACAAAGTGGGATCGGATATACACATCTTCCTGTTCTGTATATGCAAGGTGGTTTGGATGGCAGCGAACTACAGGGTGGGCAAATGAGATTTGGCAATAATATAGGCCAATTTGAATCCCTATATTCCAGCATATCAGCACAAATGGGCTTGTTGCCAAATGATTCTGTGCTAGGTATTGCTCCTCATTCTTTGCGTGCGGTCTCAAAAGACGGATTAAATGCATGCATAAACATAGCGACGAGCGGGCCTATTCATATTCATGCCGCTGAACAAGTAGGAGAAGTTAAAGAAGTTAAAGCGGCTTTTGGAATACCCCCCGTGCGCTGGTTATTGGACAATCTCCCAGTAGACCATCGATGGTGCTTAATTCATGCGACCCATATGGATAACACGGAGGTCAAAGACTTGGCTTTGTCTCGAGCAGTTGCCGGTTTGTGTCCTATTACTGAGGCTAATTTGGGTGACGGCATATTTGAAGCTAGTCAATTTATGCAACATGGTGGAACGTTTGGTATCGGTGCCGACTCAAACGTAAAAATAGGGTTAAGCGAAGAACTTCGAATGTTAGAGGTAAGCCAAAGGTTAAGAGATCGAAAACGGGTGGTGCTTAGCTCTGATACACTAGCATCAAATGGCCGCTTTCTTTATGCACAAGCCGCAACGGGCGGCGCAAAAGCCATTGGGCGTAATTCGGGACGAATAGAGAAAGGCGCCCTTGCTGACCTAGTTGCGTTAGATGACCAAAGTAGCGCTCTGGTTGGCCTTGTTGGAGATACGATTTTGGATACCTGGATTTTCTCGTGTAACGATAATGTTGTGCGCGAAGTGTGGGCTGCTGGTCGGCATATACTGCAAGGCGGCAGGCATTTTAATGAGGAGCAAATAGCGGGTCGTTTCTTCAATACCATTAAAAAATTGCGTAAGGCTCTATAGCTTGCGCTGGCGGTTTCATTATCGTTGTTAGTTGGCCTATATTGCGAAAACAGTTTTTATCCTCTAACCGATAAACTTAGTTATTGGTTTGGATCAGAGGAACTGGTAAATTACTCAACATGGGCGTTTCTTGCGAACCGATGACTGTTTTAAGCCATAGTATTCATCAGTCAATAAACCTTCATTTTTGTAGTCATTATGTAGAGTCCTATGATAAAAAAATCACATCATACTGTTCGCCAATCTATGCAAGACAGAATAGAGATAGGTGAATGGCCGTTAGGAGCTCTAATCCCTGGTGAAATCGAATTGGCTAGCGAATATGCTTGCGCTAGGACAACCATAAATAGAGCTTTACAGGCGCTTGCTGATGCAGGAATGGTGGTTAGGAAGCGCAAAGGTGGTACTCGTGTATGTAAGATGCCGGTTCGTCATGCCAAATTCACTATTTCGATCGTAAGGGAACAAGTTGAGGCAACAGGCTGCCAATATCGACATCGTGTTATTACTAGCATGCTTAAAATGCCGCCGGTATCTGTTATCACGCGCTTAAATCTAAAATCAGGGGAGAAGGCATTTTATCTTGAAACTTTGCACCTTGCAGATGATCGACCCTTTGCCTTCGAACAAAGGTGGGTAAATTTAAAAGCAGTACCAAATATATTGACGGCACCTTTAGATGATATCAGTGCGAATGAGTGGTTAGTTAAAACCGTACCATTTTCGAGCGGCGATGTTATATTCTCAGCGATGAATGTTGACCAGAAAGTCGCCACCTCATTAGAAACTGCAACAGGTAAAGCTATATTCGTTGTCGACAGAACAACTTGGTATAAAGAAGAGTTTATCACCACGATGAAATTGTTTTATAAAGAAGGATTTCAACTTTATACTCGATTGTAAGTTGGATTTTGCGGGGGCATTTTCTCTCTAATAGACAGTGTCAAGATTTGTATCGATTTAGTGCTCACATGAGTTAATGTAATAAAAACACGTATCCCGAAAAGGAACTTAAGGTGCCAATATCTGCAGAAACAAATCCAGTCGTCTTGGTTATCCACGGTGTTCAATTGGGAGACGATTCTTCACTGACACAAGATGAAATGATCCGCAAATCAATTAAATCAAGACTCAATAAATTGGACTTTGAGTTTGACGTAGATTTATATAAATATGAAAATATTTCCGATGCTAGCCTTAAAAAATTCAAAAAGTTATCAAACGTATTATTGGCTACTGGCATTGGCGCTATTATAGCTCAACCAATCATTGACCTAGTAGGTGACGTTACTATTTCGCTGTCCAACGCCTCCACCGCTAACCAAATTAGGAAAGGATTGCGGAGCAAGGTAATGTCATATTACGAAGCTGGTGTCCCGCTATATATAGTTGCTCATAGCTTGGGCAGTGTTTATGCGTTTGATGTAATTAACGAGCTAATTGAAACCAACGGTCTGTTCGACCGTGACGACCCTTTAACATGGCCGGTGCAAGGTTTACTGACCATGGGTTCGCCTCTCGGGCTCAGGATGTTTAAAAAAACCGGGCGCAACATTGCAGCTAGCTTAGGAAAAGGCGAATTTAGCTTTAAGTGGCTAAATTACTTTGATGTGTCAGATCCGGTGGTTTCAGGTAGTATTTTTGGTAAAAAACTCAGGGGTCTTAAAATTGCCGAAAAATACAAACAAGACACACTAGATTTTGGTTGGTTTATAACAGATTATCCTATCGATACAGGAAAAAACTGGCTATTTGCACATACAGCTTACTGGGACAGTGCGGCGGTTGGTGATGGTCTGCTCGACATGATGGTATAAGGAATATGATGAAAAACACACTAATATTAGCCTTTATAGTTTCACTTTCAGGCTGCACAAATCACCTTTATTCTGGAACAGCGTCATATGAATTCAATGGCGAAACATGTCATTCAGTGGTTTATTGGAACGACTTAACCCATCTATTTGATCAAGAAGGAAAAGCCACAACGGTGGTTATCAAAGCACCCAATGGTCGGAGCTATTCTCTAAGACCTCCTAACGGTAATAGCACTGATGGCAACTATAAATTAATATTGCCTACAGGTGAATTTGCCTATCCTGACGGTTTCGATGATAAATTTATCGATTCTACCGATATAAGGGGTTATAAAACCAACGATAACGAGGTGTTTTGTGGCTTGTTCAAGGGCAAAGAAGAGCATGAGAAGGCCAATTTTAGAAAAACGGAGTTCACACTTTATTGCGAGAAAAGAATTCATCCTATCCGCAAGTCAATTGACCGTATGAAACCCTCTAATAGCCCCTATATATTCGCAATGAATGAACCAATCGAGACATTTTCTTGGTTTAAAAGTGAAGAAATAAAAGCTGACATTTCGTTTGTAAAATGTGAATAGCGAGGGCAAATTAAACTCAGCTTTGATAATATGAAATAAGCGTTTCATGGCGGGTCTTGCCAATAATACATTGCGCTACCTCAATTAAATTAAGAGCTAACAGCGTCTAAACTCAGTGGGTGAGACACCAACCGATTTCTTAAACCGCTTTGAAAAATTAAAAATATTTGGATAACCCACATAACTTGCGATATGCGCAATAGGCCAGCGCGTATTCAATAACAATGTTTGTGCTCGCTGGACACGCAAATGAATAAGTTGTTGCACTGGGCTTCTACCGAACTTCGTTTGGCACAAACGATGTAAATGTGGCGCGGAATAGTGAATATGCTTACACATTGCATCTATGCTCCAATCAAACTGCAGGCGCTTTTCAACTTCTTCAAACAGCTTATGTAGCCGATCATTTGTTCTTTTTTGTGCTTGCTCCTGCTGTGCTTGGTCTTTAAGCGTGACGTGTAAATAATGGCTAAGTATAGGCATTACACCTTCGCGCAAATTAGCATTAGATTCTGCGTATAGTAGCTCCATGGCTAGATGCAGTGACTCGAGATGTTGGTTATCTAACACCAAGGCTTCACTTAGCGCGACATGTTCCCAGCATTTAGTATTCGCGAGATTTATCCAAAAAATATCCCAATGCTTGGCAGCTATACTCACAGCAAATGCCTGCTTCGCTGGCAGAATGGCAAGTGTGTGAGGTGTCAGATCATATTGCTTGTTTTGTGTGGTTAATTTGCCTTGTCCACTTAGTGTGTAAAATAAAGTGTGATCAGCTGGTGTTGTGCGTGCAACACAATATTTTCCTGATAAGTTTGAACAACCAGCTAGTTCTATTTCTAAGGGTTTGATCTCAGCTAAAGTTGCCGAGTCTATAAAGCGTTCATAGCAGTTAGGGCCAATATCTAAAATATCTTTAATAGTGTTAAGCATGAATAATAATGATAGTTTTGGACAAAATTACGATAGATTTAAGCATAACCTAAGTAGTAAATTTTAGCTATATTGGGGGATATATAATTAACGACTATTAAGACGTTACGTTGGCGTTCTAGCTTCTGCCACTTTAAGCTTTAGTAAAAGCTCAGAAGCGAAAGTCACAGACGCTAAGTCGTGCAAAAAGAATCAAAAATAGCAGGAAGGAGCATAATGAAGACACTACAACATATTCTTCAACGCCGCGACTGGGAAACCCCACTGTCGTTGCAAATCAATCAAGAAAAGGCTCACAGTCCCCTTAACGGTTACAAGACAATTGCAAATGCTCGTCAAAAACAAGATGCGCAAAAACAGTTTTTGAACGGTAAGTGGGATTTTAAATTGATTGCTAAGCCTGAAGATGTTGACGACTCATTGTTAGACGAGTCGGTTGATGATTGGCAAACGATTAACGTGCCTTCAAATTGGCAACTTCAAGGTTTTGACAAGCCTATTTATTGCAACGTAAAGTATCCATTTGCAGTGAATCCTCCTTTTGTACCATCAGATAATCCAACCGGCCTCTACCGCACTGAGTTTGATATAACTCCAGCACAGCTATCCCAACGCACTCACATTATTTTTGAAGGTGTCAATTCGGCCTTTCATTTATGGTGCAACGGTGAGTGGGTCGGCTATTCACAAGATAGTCGTTTGCCAAGTGAATTTGATTTAAGTGCGTTTCTCATTGCGGGCAAAAATCGTATTTCCGCGATGGTCATTCGTTGGAGCGATGGCAGCTATCTTGAAGACCAAGATATGTGGTGGTTAAGCGGTATTTTTCGAGATGTGGTATTGCTCACAAAACCGCAAACTCAAATTCGAGATGTGTTTATTACACCGGACCTAGACGCTTGTTATCGCGACGCGACACTCAACATTAGAACCGCTATTCAAACTCATGCTGACCCAGAACTTGCTGACTTGAAAAATCACACTATTACCGTACAAGTATACGATGGCGACTTACCTATTTGCGAGCCACAAACGCAGAACACAAACAACAAGCGCATCGATGAAAAAGGGGGGTGGGACGATGTCGTATTCCATCATGTTGTTATTCAAAACCCAAAGAAATGGACAGCGGAAACGCCAAATTTGTATCGGTGTGTGGTGAGTTTGCAAGATGACACAGGTGCGATTGTTGATGTGGAAGGATATGATATTGGCTTTAGGAAAATAGAAATTATTACCGGACAGCTTTGTGTCAATGGCGAGCCACTGTTAATACGCGGTGTAAATCGACACGAACATCATCCCCAAAACGGTCATGCAGTAAGCCAAGAAGACATGGTTGCAGACATTAAACTGATGAAGCAAAACAACTTCAACGCTGTGCGCACGGCACATTATCCAAATCACCCGAGTTGGTATGAACTGTGTGATGAGTTAGGTTTGTATGTTATCGATGAAGCGAATATAGAGACCCATGGAATGTTTCCTATGGGGCGCTTAGCATCAGATCCGCAATGGGCCAGCGCTTTTATGTCTCGTTATACACAAATGGTTGAGCGTGATAAAAACCACGCATCAATTATTATTTGGTCATTGGGCAATGAGAGTGGTCATGGCGCCAACCATAATGCTATGTATGGTTGGTCAAAAAGTTTCGATCCCTCTCGTCCAGTGCAATATGAAGGTGGAGGCGCGAATACGTCCGCGACTGATATTATTTGTCCTATGTATTCTCGAGTCGATACGGATGTAAAAGATGATGCAGTACCCAAATTCTCAATTAAGAAATGGCTGAGTTTACCTGGTGAAACACGGCCACTTATTTTATGTGAATATGCGCATGCCATGGGCAACAGCCTAGGTAATATTGACGATTATTGGCAAGCTTTTAGGGACTACCCGGGTTTGCAAGGTGGCTTTATCTGGGATTGGGTTGACCAAGGATTGTCCAAAACCGATGAGAACGGCACCCATTATTGGGCCTACGGTGGCGATTTTGGTGATGATGTTAACGATCGCCAATTTTGTATCAATGGTTTGTTGTTCCCTGACCGAACGCCACACCCCAGTTTGTATGAAGCTAAATATAGCCAACAGCACATGCAATTTACGCTAATGCCAAAAATGCCGAATGAACTTAAGCAAAATACAAATACATACAGCCTAAGTGTATTTAGCGACTACGTTTTTAGAACAACTGACAATGAAAGACTAGTTTGGCGACTAATGCAAAACGGCGTTGAAGTCGAGCAAAGTAGTGTATTGCTTACTATTGCACCGCAGAGCGGAGTCACTATTGATATAGCTCTTAGTTCAGAGTTCACGGCGGGCGCGCAGTATCATATTAATATCGATGTTGAGTTGATTAACGATTGCAGCTTTGCACAAGCGGGTCATGTTATGGCAACAGAGCAATTTAGTGTGCCCAATAGCTCAAGCTTGAGCAAATTAGCGACCGGGTCTTTAGAGCTATCAATTCAGCGCAATTGTGAATTAATTCTAAATGAGAGTATCGACTCGATTGATATCCAAGGTGCCAATTTCGCAATTACGTTTGATCGCAAAACGGGTTTAATCGATAAATGGGAACATGCTAATAAGACGGTCATTGTCAGTGGTTTGGAAGATAATTTTTATCGAGCGCCGCTTGATAATGACATTGGTATAAGCGAGGTTGATAACCTTGACCTCAATGCGTGGCAAGCGCGCTGGTTGCTCGCAGGGTTAGGCAAATGGCAACGCACATGCCGGCAAATACAGGCAGTCTCGTCCACGGCTGATATCCGCGTTATGTGTTTGTTTGATTATGAATATGAGCACAAAGGTACAAGCGTAATACAAGCGCAAACCAAGTGGATTTATAGTGTTAATAGTATGGGTATTATTACCCTAGATATTGATGTGCATTTAAATGAAGCGCTGCCGCCAATGCCTCGTATCGGACTGAGTTTAGCTATAGAAAAACAGCCACAATCACAGGTTAGTTGGTTAGGTTTAGGGCCGTTCGAAAATTACCCAGATCGCAAAGCGGCAGCTCGTTTCGGACAATATAGATTGCCATTGAATGAGCTTCATACCGGATATATTTTCCCAACTGATAATGGTTTGCGCAGCGACTGCCAAAAGCTTAACGTCAATAATTTACAAGTCGTAGGTGAATTTTCCTTTGCTGCTAGTCTGTATTCCCAAGATACCTTAACAATTGCGAAACATACAAATGAGCTGGTGGCAGATGATGTTATTCATTTGCACATCGACCATCTGCATATGGGTGTGGGTGGCGATGACTCATGGAGTCCTAGTACACACAAAGCGTATCTACTTGAGGGCAAGCAATATCGGTATTCTTTAACACTGCATACGATATGACAAAAAGTATATTCCAAAAATTAGGCTTCACTCATCGGACTAAAAGTCCCTTTCACCCCAATATGCCTGTAAATTAATTGTTAAACTAAGTACTATGCAGGGATGACATAAGTATTATTTACCACTCGTGAATAAGCTTTCGAATTTTGGGAATTTTTGAACATGAATATTGTGAACTTGATCAACCAATTGACAAAAAAGCACGCAAAGAAAACAGCAATTTTGGCTGCTTTGTGCTTGTTACCGCTGGGACAAAGCCAAGCCGGTTGGGAGGTTTCTTGGATAGAGCGTTTCGACGGCGAAGGCGTCAATTGGAATAATTGGACGGCGCAAATTCAAGCTAATTACAATAATGAAATTCAATGTTACACCGATGATGAAACCTCTGCACAACGTAACTTTGAAGTATCAGATGGCACCCTCAAAATTACCGCTCGCCGGCAGAACATTAACTGCCCAGGCCAAAATGGGGTTAATCGTCCTTGGACTTCTGGTCGCATTAACAGCAAAGATAAATCCGAATTTCTATACGGTCGACTGGAAGCTCGCCTTCGTTTCTCAGAATTAAGAGGGGGTACTTGGCCAGCATTTTGGATGCTAGAAAATCGTATTGCCGAAGACCCATTTAAAGGTGATAACGATAACGTTAGTTGGCCTAACCCCGGCGCTGGAGAAATAGACGTTTGGGAATGGTATGCCAATTCAGGTGATCGCTACATCACTAACTTTTTCAACGTCGGCAATTGTGGTGGTGAAGTTCGGCCGAGTTATGCTGGTGGCGCAAATGACGTTTTAGCCTTTCATACTTATGGCATTGAATGGACCGCAGACGACATAAAGTTCTTTATGGACGACACTATTGTAGCTCAACACGATTTATCAAACTGTTCTCAATATGAAGAGCCAATGTTTGTTTTGCTAAATGTAGCAATGGGTGGCTCATTAGGTGGAAATATTGACCCACAATTAAATACTGCCACTATGGAAATCGATTATGTAGCTCATTGTGTTGCGAGCGATGCAAACGAATGGCAGCAGTGCAATGAAAGCACACCAGTTGCGCTAGATGATGACAATGACGGGATTATCAATAGTTTGGACCAGTGCCCAAATACGCCGTTGAATGCTGAAGTTGACTCCACAGGCTGCCAATTCTTCACAGAACCGCAAGAGATATCACCCGCACCAGTCAATGCGCAAAATCAGGTGATTTCACTATTTAGTGATAGCTATCAGAATATTGAGAGCGTGGACTTTAATCCTAATTGGGATCAGGGGACTATAGTAACTCAAGAGCAAATTCAAGGTGACAACGTTCTCAAATACACCGCATTAAATTATCAAGGTACCGATTTTGGTGACAACAAACAGGATGTTTCTTCGTTGGATAATCTGTACCTTAATTATTGGACGCAAGATGCAATTACTCTGCAAGTCTTTGTGATCAGCCCAGGGCCAAATGAAGCGTTTTTTGAAGTTGATGTCGTGCAGCAGTCTTGGCAAAGCCTTGTCATACCGCTTAGTACCTATGCGAATGACGTGGATTTAACTGATGTATTTCAATTAAAAATTGTAGGTAACGGTACGGTATTCTTCGATAATATCTTTTTTGGTAATGCTACCGATGCTGCCGACAGTGACAGTGACGGCGTTATCGATGCTGATGATCAATGCCCTGATACCGCTGCAGGCACAGAAGTAGATAGCACCGGATGTGCGGTTGCCGTTCCGACACCAACACC
>JBLIKA010000086.1:0-14851 GCA_047637355.1 Glaciecola sp.
GCGGTTGGCATATTATTCCCACACACGAAGAACGTTTACTAAAATACATTCAACAGGAACTTTTATGAAACCTCATTTGCCTATGAAGCAAAGCGTGATCGCACTATCTGTATTATCAGCAATATCTATAATCTCTCTGCCCGCAATGGCGCAAGATAGTAAAGAACAGCAAGCAGAAACCGAAAAAGAAAAAATAGAAACTATTCAGGTTACTGGCCGTAGCGTTTCCTACGCAAACAGCACTGTTTCGACATCAATGAAAAAACAGCAAACTCCGATGACCAGCGCATTATCTATTATCGATAACCTGCCTGGCGTTTTGGTTAATGAAGGCAGCCCGTTTGGTTCAGACGAATGGTCAACGAGTATTTCAATCCGCGGTTTCACCCTTGATTTGGAATCTCAGCAAATTGGAATGACCGTCGACGGTATTTCAAATGGTAACTCTAATTACGGTGGCGGTACTAAAGCCAGCCGATATATCGATACCGAAAACCTGCGCAGTATCCAAGTATCTCAGGGCACGGCCGACATTGGCTCTCGTTCCAATGAAGCGTTGGGCGGCACGCTTGACTTCACCACAATTCGTCCGCGTTTCGACGAACAACTTACCGTCAGCACGACGCTTGGTGACTACAACGCGCGTAAATTCTACTTGCGCTACGATACCGGCGAGATTGCAAAAGACACTTATGCCTGGGTCTCTTTATCAACCCAACAGAATGACGATTACATGGACGGATCAGTCACTAACACACGTGATCACGCTGAGGCTAAAATTATCAGCAAAGTTGGCGAAGTCGACCTAACTGGTTATTTCAGCTATGACGATGCCCAAGAATATACTTATCAGCGTGTCTATGGTCTTGGCCAGTATGCACAAAGCCCTAACTGGGACGGCCTTACAGAAGACTGGACTGGCGTACCTTATCAGGATCAAGTATTTCGCGAGGGCTGGGTAACAGAACGTGAGAACCTGTTTGGTTATTTAAAAGCGGACTTCAGTGTAGGTGCGGTGGATGTTAGCACTAACGTTTACTACCACAAGAATGAAGGTATCGGTAAATGGATCCCATATTACATGGCTGACGTTACCGATGATGGCGAAGGTAATCCGCACTCTGAGCTGGATTCTTCAAGTACTGCCTTTGGCGGTTCAACAAGAGGGCTGATTTATTTTGTTAATCGTGACGGCCAATCATTGTCACCTATCGACAATTGTGCGAGTTCTATTGGTTATCCATATGGCGGCGGCGGTTCAGCGGTTGATCCTGGTTGCTATGAGCAAGGCGCAATGCCTGTCAGCTCTCATCGTCATACCCATTACGAAAAAGAACGTTACGGCATGAATGCGGATTTAGTCTGGAACACGAAGATAGCGGGCATGCCAAATACCTTCCGCAGTGGTTTCTGGTATGAAGATTATCAGCGCGAAGAGTACCGTGACTGGCATAAAACCATTGACGCTGCATCAAGCCCACGTCCTGAAAATAATCCTTATTGGATCCAATACAGCCGTGAGTTTCCAGTTGAAACTTTGATGTACTATATTGAAGATGAGTTGAATGTTGGTTTTGCAAAGTTGCGTGTTGGTGCGAAGCAATTTGATGTTGAAGTCTCTAAGGAAGATCAGTTTACTCCAGAAAATAACCTGAATGTTTCCTCTGATTCTGACGTGTTAATATCAGCAGGATTTGTTGCACCTCTTCCAATTCGCGGTTTAGAAGTCTTCGGTGGTTATGCTGAGAACTTTGCAGCCATAAAGGATGCGGTATTAGAACGTGACGACACTGATTTGAGCGTAGTTGAACCTGAAACCGCAGACAACATCGATGTTGGTTTTCGCTACTCTACGCCCGGTTTCAACGCCAGTCTTACTTATTACAATATTAAGTTTGAGAACCGAATCACGTTTGTCAGTAATGAAGACGTTAACGGTATCGATTTCCTCGAAGCAGCTGCGGGCGGATTCGTAAACGACGGTGGTGTAGAGTCAGATGGTATCGAAGCATCTGTCGACTACAGACTGACAGATAACCTTGGCGTTTACGTTTCGTATACTAAAAACGACTCTACCTACACAGACGACGCTTTCTTAGGTAAAACCGTAATAGGAAGTGCTCAGGACATGGCCGTGTTTAGCATTGACTATAGCAAAGGCGATTTTTATGCTGGTTTTAGCACGAAATATGTCGGCGAACGCTTTTTAGACCAAGCTAACACGCAGGAAACTGACTCTTATGTAGTAAGTGACCTATATGTTGGTAAGACGGCATATGATATTGGTGGAGCTATTGATAGTATTGAATTAAGCTTCACGATAAACAATGTTTTCGACAAAGATTATCTTGGTTCGATTGCGACCAATGCTGCTTGGATAGGCGCTCCAAGAACAGCGGCGCTTAACGCTAAGTTTATAATGTAATAAAACGTGACCAAGCCACATGCGGTAACAACTGCATGTGGCTACTTAATTAGCATAATAAGGTAATAACACGCATGTTTAGATTATTGGCAATTTGTACATTACTTATTTCTACCGCAGTCTCCGCTAATGCACCAAGTCGTATTTTATTTGGTTCGTGCTCACACCAAGACAAAGACATCCCTATTTTTAACAGCATTATCGACGATGAACCGGAAGTGTTTATATTTCTTGGAGATAATGTGTACGGCGATACCGAAGATATGTCGGTACTGCAGAATAAATACGACAAACTAGGCGCAAAACCTGGTTTTCAGAAATTGAAAGAACAGGCTGAACTAATCGCCATTTGGGATGACCATGATTTCGGTGCTAACGATGCCGGTAAGCATTATCCACAAAAAGAAGCCTCTCGTGAAATCATGCTTAATTTCTGGGAAGAACCAGAAAATTCTCCACGCAGAACTCAAGAAGGTGGTATTTACACCGCCTATCAATATGGCAAAGGCGAAGAAAGTATTCATGTGATTTTACCGGACCTGCGCTGGAACCGAGATGACATTGCTCACGTAACTAGCGAACAATATACTAGCGACCGCGAACCGAAGAACATGGGCCCTTACAGCGTTCATAGCGATCCAAGCGCGAGTATGATTGGTGAAAAACAATGGCAGTGGCTAGAACAGGAACTTAAAAAACCAGCACGTATAAAAGTAATCGGATCTAGTCTTCAGCTATTAGCAGACTTTACCGGCTGGGAATCTTGGGCCAATTTCCCCTCTGACCGCCAACGTTTATTTTCTCTTATTAAGAAACATAAGGTGAATGGAGTAGTATTGATTAGTGGTGATACGCATTGGGGTGAAGTCAGCTATTATGATGAAGGCCTAGATTATCCGTTATGGGAAATCACTTCGTCTGGTTTAACCCAAGAATGGAAAAACGTCAGCCCAAACAAGCACCGCATAGGCAATTTTACCAGTAAGGTTAACTATGGCGCACTTAATGTAGATTGGGAAAAAAAAGACCCCGTCATCACTCTCGGACTTTATGATGAGTCAGGTGATGTTCTTAACGAACACCGATTCAGGCTGTCAACGCTGGAACCTTACCAATAAACCAACCATATGAGAATTCAATGCCAAAAGTAGGAATGGAGTCATTGCGCCGTCAACAATTGATTGATGCAACAATTCATGTTGTTGCTGAAGTTGGTCTAAAAGGCGCAACGATTAATCTTATCTCTAAACGAGCAGGAATGTCGTCAGGGATAATCAGCCACTATTTTGGCAGTAAACAGGCGTTGATAGAGGCCTCTGTGCAGTATCTGCTTTCACAACTTAAGATAGAGCATTCACCGGATAACCCTTATGACCGGCTAATGAAAATTGTTGACCTGAATTTCTCAGGCATACAACAGGCAGACGCGAGCACCAGAACATGGCTAAGTTTTTGGGGGCAGTCAATGCATGATCCAAAGCTGTATCGCTTACAGGAAATTAATAAACGCCGTCTTGTCAGCAACTTGCGTTACAGCTTTAAACAATTATTAGATCCAAAAACGGCCCACGATGCCGCGGAAGTTACCGCTGCACTGATCGATGGTTTCTGGTTGCGTTGTGCATTAAGTCGCGCCAATCAAGAAAAATTTAGCCAAGCAAAAGAATACTGTAAAAAATATATTAACAGCGTACTGGAATAGGACGTTGTTGTTTAAATCATTACCAACACAAATCGGAGTTATCGTTGCCTTCTACATTACTTAAGAACTTTATCCACGGCCGCTATGTCGACAATACTGACAACGCACGTTTTGACGTTATTAATCCAAGTACAGGACAAGTAATCTACGCTGTTGAAAGCGCCTGTGGAACTTTGTTAGAACAAGCCGTCAAAAGTGCTCAAGAAGGGTTTAAAATCTGGTCTAAAACCCCAGCTATCGAGCGCGCTCGTATTTTACAAAGAGCTGCCGCTATACTCCGAGAACGCAACGATGAGTTAGCCAAAATTGAAGTAATTGACACTGGAAAACCTTGGCAAGAGGCGGTAGAGGTTGATGTTCAGACCGGCGCAGACGCCATTGAGTATTTCGGTAATTTATGTCCATCAATGATGGGCGAACAACAAAGTGTCGGTAATGACTTTTTCTATACAAGACACGAACCTTTGGGCGTATGTTTAGGCATTGGCGCATGGAACTATCCGTTGCAAATCGCTTGTTGGAAAGCCGCAGCTGCCCTCGCGGCCGGTAATAGCATGATTTTTAAGCCTTCAGAGGAAACGCCTCGAGGTGCAAGCCTATTAGCCGAAGTATTTATTCAAGCCGGTGTGCCCGAGGGTGTATTTAATGTTATTCAGGGAAACGGCACGGTTGGTAACTATCTGGTAGAACATCCATCGATAGCCAAAGTGTCGTTAACCGGCGAAGTAGGCACTGGCAAAAAAGTGATGGCTGCTGCCGCAGGTACTTTGAAAAAAGTAACAATGGAGCTTGGTGGTAAGTCGCCATTAATCGTTTTTGAAGATGCCGATATTGATGAGGCAGTAACCGCTGCTATGCTGGCGAATTTTTACACTCAAGGTGAGGTTTGTACCAATGGAACTAGAGTTTTTGTGCACCAAGATTGTTACGACACCTTCATGGAACGCCTACTCATTCGCACCCGAGATAATGTTGTTGTGGGCGACCCCTTAAATCCAGCCACTAACTTAGGTGCGCTGATTTCCGAAAATCATATGCAGACAGTACTTGGATACATTCAGTCAGGCAAGGATGAGGGTGCGACTCTGGCCTTCGGTGGTGAACGTATCAAGCCCAAGGGCTGTGAAAACGGCTACTTTGTAGGGCCAACTATTTTCACCAATTGTACCGACGACATGCGCATTATTCGCGAAGAAATTTTTGGGCCGGTCATGTCCGTAATGACCTTTGAAACTGAAGAAGAAGTGATCCAACGCGCCAATAACACTATTTATGGCCTTGCTGCCGGAATCTTCTGCACCGATTTACGCCGTGCTCACCGCGTGATCGCGCAGTTGGAAGCAGGCATTTGCTGGATTAACGCCTATGGAAACTCGCCGGTAGAAATGCCAGTAGGTGGTTACAAGCAATCAGGCATTGGTCGTGAAAATGGCATCGAAGGCCTTAAGTCATACACCCAGACCAAATCAATTTATGTTGGTATGGACAAACTTGAAGGTCCATTTTAATGCCCCAAAAGATAACTGAAACCTTTGACTATATTATTGTAGGGGCAGGATCAGCAGGGTGTGTGTTAGCTAACCGCTTAACCGAAGACCCCACTACTTCAGTATTACTATTGGAAACTGGCGGCTCAGACCGCAGTATCTTTATTCAGATGCCGACGGCCTTGTCGATCCCGATGAACAGCAAAAAATATGCTTGGCAATTTCATTCTCAGCCAGAGCCGTTTTTAAATAACCGTGAAATGCATTGCCCGCGCGGCAAAGTTTTGGGTGGCTCTTCGTCAATTAACGGCATGGTGTATGTGCGTGGTCATGCCCGCGATTTTGATGAATGGCAGACGCATGGTGCCCAAAACTGGGATTATCAGCATTGCTTGCCGTACTTTAAAAAAGCGGAAGACTGGGCTTTTGGTAACGATGACTATCGTTCTGAAGGAGGCCCATTAGCGGTTAACAACGGCAACAACATGCAAAATCCTTTGTATCGAGCGTTTATCGACGCAGGAGTAGATGCAGGCTACTTAGCAACCGAAGATTACAATGGTTACCAGCAGGAAGGCTTCGGTGCTATGCATATGACCGTGAAAAAAGGGGTTCGCTGGTCAACGGCTAACGCCTATTTACGACCCGCTATGCAACGAGATAATTTGACCGTAAAGACCGGTATTCAGGTGACTAAAGTGTTACTTGAAGGTAAGCGAGCTGTGGGTGTCGAATTAGTTGAAGGCAACGCCAAAAGCCAAGTGTTAGTCAATAAAGAAGTTATATTGAGTGCTGGCCCTATCGGCTCACCCCATATTTTACAACTATCTGGTATTGGTAATACTAAAACCCTGTCGGCGGCTGGCATTAAAACCCAACATGAACTGCCTGGTGTGGGTGAAAACTTACAGGATCACCTAGAGTTTTATTTTCAATATGAGTGCAAGCAACCGATAACACTTAACAGTCAGTTGGGGCCATTGAGCAAGCTTGCCATTGGCGTGCGTTGGATTTTGTTTAAGACAGGATTAGGGGCAACTAACCACTTTGAGTCCTGTGGTTTTATACGTTCGAAAGAAGGTGTTGAATGGCCAGATCTGCAATATCACTTTCTTCCAGCCGCTATGCGTTACGATGGTAAATCGGCGTTTGATGGTCATGGCTTTCAGTTACATATTGGACATAATAAGCCAAAAAGCCGTGGCTCTGTGAAGATCCAAAATGCTGACCCGCTTAACCCGCCGCGCATTCAGTTTAACTATTTGCAGCATGCAGACGATATAGAAGCATTTCGCGCCTGTGTTAGGTTGTCGCGTGAGATTATTGCGCAACCTGCCATGGACGCATATCGGGGCGATGAAATCCAACCTGGAGGTGACGTCGTAACTGATGCACAAATAGATGCATTCGTGCGCGAAACCGTCGAAAGCGCTTATCATCCGTGCGGTACTTGTCGTATGGGCGCTACTGACGATGAGATGGCAGTCATTGATCCGCAAATGCAAGTACGCGGTTTACAAGGGCTTCGGATTGTCGATTCGTCTGTTTTCCCCACCGCACCAAACGGTAACCTCAATGGGCCTACTATGATGGTTGCAGAGCGAGCTGCTGATATCATAAAGCAACAGGTATTACCTGCAACTGATGTTGAGGTTTATAAAGACCTAGAATGGCAGCAACGTCAGCGCAGTAACAAGGCAAAGCGAGATGTGACATGTTAACGCTGGTAAGTATTGGTATGCTATTTTTCATGGCGATGGTGATTTTCATCTTAGCCCGCTGGGGTAATCTTAAGCTTAACGGCCGTTATCCCGTTTCAACCGTTACCTTTATTGCCATATTGTTTACTTCTGGCCTAGATGTGGGACTGATTATGTTCCCGCTGACAGAGTTTCCAGTATATGCCGATATCCAAGAAAACAGCGAATACGCCTTTACTAACCCCTTAGCGATTGAATTTGGCTTTTGGGGGTTCCTGGTTTGGGCTATTTATTTTGTCACCTGTTTTTACTTTTGCGCAATTGAGCCTAAAGTAAAATTTTTTGAAATTCCTTGGGTTAAGTGGTGCAATAATATCGTCATTATTGGTACCTGCGCCTTTACCGCTCACTTACTGTTTGCCAACTTAAGTTGGTATTTACCTGAGATCGCGGTTGGTGACGGCTTTCCCTGGTACTACGCACTGATTGTCGGTGCCACTATTTTATTTTCAGTCTATTCCAGTACCGATATTAAGTTTGTTAAAATCTTAAGCTTGTCTTCCGGAGGCCTGTTTTTTGCCCTAATTATCGGGCTTGGCAGCGTTGCCTTTATGTCTGACAAGGTATCAGCGAGCGATTATATAAATACACTTCCACTGCTAACCAGCTACTTCGAACATCTAGAACGGTTTGTTTTGCCAATCAATGACTACCACGCCTTTTATTTGTTCTGGTGGTTTGCCTGGAGCATTATGATTGGCCAATTTACAGCACGTTTTGTGGGTAACATGAGCACGCTTAAACTATTTTTGTCCATGCTTATCTGGCCATCCCTTTCCATTGGGCTCTGGTTCAGTGTGCTTTACATATTCCATTTAAAAGGCTTAGAAACGTCTGGATTTATCAATCTGGCCATGGTTTTCGTCGGTATTGTTTTCGTAATTAATTCACTCGACTCATTAATCCGACTTTACTCAGACAACCTCGACTTAACAGTCGCAAGGTTTGGTAAGCGAAAATACATAACTTTACATGCCTTTTTAATGATGATGCTTACCGTGCTATTTAGTATGCAGTTTATCAGGATACAATGGGTTGGTGCCCTAGTGATTGGTATTAGCTTATGCTGCTTTATATATATTCTACTAGGCAAACAACAGCACCCTCTGCCTAAAAAAGAGTTGCTAATCTCTTTACCAAACAGCAGAAAGTAACTTTCCACAGGCATATAAGGTTAAGTATTCTTACCCTTTAGTACGCTAACTTTATGTGCCAAAGCTTGCTAGAATGTTGTTTTTCATTCAGTTATCTTTCTATGATTGTTTATATCGCTGAGAAACCAAGTTTAGGTCGTGCAATTGCGACCGGATTTGATGGCCGCCAACAGAAACGCGATGGCTATATCGAGCTAGATAATGGCGATTGTGTAACATGGTGTATAGGTCACCTATTAGAGCAGGCTGAGCCAGATAAATATGATGCAGCCTATGCCAAGTGGTCGCTGCAACATCTACCGATTGTGCCTGAAAAATGGCAACTCGTACCCAAAAAGAACACGCAAAAACAACTCACCGTGGTGAAGCGTTTGCTAAAAACAGCGACACATATAGTGAATGCAGGCGATCCCGATCGCGAAGGTCAGTTACTCGTCGATGAAGTCATTACCTATTGTGGGGTAAAGGCGTCGATTATTAAAAACGCTGGCCGTTTATTGATAAATGACTTAAATACCAGTGCCGTTAAAAAAGCCTTACAAAATATGCGTGCTAACCGTGAGTTTTTAGGCTTATCTATTTCAGCCTTAGCTCGTTCTCGGGCTGATTGGTTGTATGGACTAAATTTAACCCGTGCTTACACATTGCTGGGGCAACGCGGCGGCTATAGTGGCGTACTTTCCGTGGGGCGTGTGCAAACGCCAATTTTAGGTTTAGTAGTAAGACGTGATCAAGACATTGCTCATTTTGTATCCAAGCCCTTTTTTGAAGTCATCGCGACTTTAGAGACGCCAAGCAACGTTACATTCACGGCGAAATGGCAACCAAGCAAGGCTTGTGAGCCCTATCAAGACGAAGAGGGTCGCATACTGTCACGCAAATTAGCGCAAACGGTGGTAAATAAAACCCAAGGTCAGAATGCCTCGGTCATCGATTACAAAGTACAGAACAAACAGAGTCCGCCACCATTGCCTTATAGCTTATCAATATTGCAAATTGATGCGTCCAAGCGGTTTAACATATCGCCTAAGATGGTGTTAGATATATGTCAGTCGTTATATGAAAAACACCAACTAATTACTTATCCCCGATCCGACTCGCGTTATTTACCTAAAGAACAGTTTGCTCAAGCCTCCAAAGTATTAAGCGTTATTAAGTCCAATGTGCCAAGTTTCGCAACTGCCGCAGACAATGCTAATTCTAAGTTAAAATCTAAAGCATGGGATGACAGCAAAGTCGATGCTCACCACGCCATTATTCCAACTAACCGCGTAAAGGCAATAGCGAGCTTAACGGCTAATGAAGCGAAAATTTATCAACTTATTGCTACCCAATATTTGATGCAGTTTTATGGGCCACACAAATATCAAGAACAAGTGGCAAAGGTTGATATTGGCGGTGGTGAATTTATTGCCAAAGGTAAAGCAACTCAAGACCAGGGATGGTTGGCGCTGACTAGAAATGAAAAGACTAACACTGCTAACAACAAGGCCGAAAACGTATTACCAAGCTTAAGTAAAGGTGAGTCTTTAGAATGCATCGACTCGCAGCTAATAGAAAAACAAACATCGCCGCCTAAGCATTTTACTGAAGCCACTTTACTTGCCGCCATGACCGGTATATCTCGTTATGTGCAAGACAGCAACATCAAAAAAATATTAAAAGAGACCGACGGACTTGGCACTGAGGCCACGCGCGCATCAATTATTGATTTATTGTTTAAACGCCAATTTATGCAAAAAGTAGGTAAAGAAGTCCATGCGACACAGACTGGTAAAGCCCTTATTAACGCGTTGCCAAGTGAAACTACGCATCCTGACATGACTGCTATCTGGGAAGCAAACCTAAATAAAATCGCTCACCGGCAGCTACGCTACGATGCATTTATGCAACCTTTAACAGATTCTATCAGGCATTTGATTAGCAACAGTCAACAGTTAGATACGACTCAATTTGCAGGTTTGAAGAGTACAAATCCAGCACGCAAGAAACGTTTTTTTAAGAAGAAATCTTAAAGGTCAAGATATGAAAAGCACGCAATCTATAACAGAAGTACGTACTTTCATAACTAAATAATGTAGCGGATTAAATTACCGAAAGTACCACTTCAATGTTGCCACGAGTGGCGTTTGAATATGGGCATACTTGGTGAGCTTTATCTACCATTACTTGTGCTTGCGCTTTGTCCATATTACCTAGTGACACTGCGAGCTTAACCGAAATAGCAAAACCGCCTTCGATGGGACCAATAGACACTTCTGAGTTAATGTGTGTATCGCTTGGTAAACTAACTTTATCTTGGCCAGCAACAAATTTTAGGGCGCCAATAAAGCAAGCCGCATAGCCCGCTGCAAATAATTGCTCAGGATTAGTACCTTCACCGTCGTCACCACCCAAACCTTTAGGCGTAGATAATTTAACGTCCAAACGACCATCGTCAGATTTTGCCGAACCTTCACGGCCACCAGTTGCTGTTGCTTTTGCTGTGTATGCTACGTTTTGTAATATATTCATAGAAAACTCCAAAGTCGTGATTAAAATTATTTTGCATGCAAAATACTAGCGTAAAAAAATACTGATTGCAAATACTTTGCATGCAAATTAATATCGCAAAATACTGATTGCAAAAGATTTGCATGCAAATTAATATATATCTTTAAGGAGTAACTCATGCCATTTGATCAACTAAAACTCAAAAATCAGCTTTGCCATCGATTGTATATGGCGTCCAACAGCATTGTTCGTGCTTATCGTGAGCCACTTAGTGAACTCAATATAACCTATCCACAATATGTTGTAATGATGACGTTGTGGGAACAAGACGACTTAACTATTGCAGAGCTTGTCGAAAAAACCGCGATTGATGGCGGTGCCATGACACAAATTTTAAAGAAAATGGCTAACAAATCGTTGCTTGAAATAATAAAGGACGACCAAGATAAGCGCCAACGCTTTGTGCAGCTAACGCAACAGGGGCAATCCTTAAAGTTAAAAGCGGTTAACATTCCTGCTAAAATAAGCTGCAAATTTGATAACATCAACAACGAACAAACACAGCAACTAATGCAACTACTCGATTTAGTAGTAAAGGATTTATCCGATTAGCCTTAGCGCATTTAGCGCCTTATGTTCGGCATTGCGTTTTGGGTTTGGCGATCAATTTTAATAAAATACTCTTTTAAATAATCAAGTAGCAGTCTTAATTTTTTTGAAGCAGCACTGCCGGGTGGAAAGACGCCATATATGTCGATGTTTTTTAGTTGGTAATCATCTAATACTGATTCCAAAGTTCCTGCTTGAATTTTAGGCCATGCGTCATATACCGGAATTCTTCCTAAGCCATGACCTCCCTCAAGAAAAGCCGTACGTGCAGCAGCATTATTAGTAGTGATACCCCCTTTGACTACAATACTATATGAGTGCCCGCCCTTGGTTAGTTCAACGACTCCAGAGGTCATTTTATACACAACCCATTCGTGTTGCTCTAAGTCGGTTGGATCTGCCGGGCGACCTCGCTTTTTGAAATAATCTGGAGCTCCGCATAAGCAGGTAGCTAAGGTAGAAAGCTTGCTGGCTTGTAAACCAGAATCGGGAAGTGGCGCGCCTCTAATCGCGAGATCGATACCTTCTTGCATGATATTAACCACCTCGTCGGTCAGCATCACATCGAGGTCAATTTTTGGATATAAGCTGCGAAAGTGATTCAATGCAGGCACCACCATCTGCAAGCCCACGTTGACAGGGCAGGTAATCTTCAATAAGCCCTCGGGTTCGTTTTTAAGGTTCTCTATCTGCTGGTTAGCAGTGATGGCTCGTTCGGCAATAATTCGACAAGACTGATAATACTCAGCCCCAGCTTCAGTCAATGCAATTGACCGCGTAGTGCGGTTAAGTAGTTTAACCCCAAGCTCAGATTCCAACTTTTTAATGTGATAACTGACCACCGCTCGAGATAAGCCAATATGCTTCGCCCCAGCGGTTAGATTGCCTTGCTCAACGACCTGCGCAAAGACCACCATGCTTTTAAGTTGTTCAAAATATAAATTCATGCGATATCATACCTTGATTGTATTAATTTTTGGAACAATGTTATCTATTTTCTTGTTATTGTTAGAAATCATATTAAGATCTACACTAGTGACAGATTAAAACAGATGTGAGAAAGATAATGAATACACAACAAACAGCTAAGCACATATTAATAGTATTAACGTCGCATGCCGAGCTAGGCAATACCGGCGAAAAAACAGGGTTCTGGATAGAAGAATTCGCAGCACCTTATTATGCCTTTATCGATGCAGGCCTAAAAGTGAGTATAGTTTCTCCAGCAGGTGGCCAACCACCTATAGATCCGAAAAGTGAATCAGTAGATTTTCAAACGCCATCAACTAAACGCTATGACGCTGATAGCGAAGTGCAAAAATTAGTAGCTAATACAACTAAGTTAGCTGATGTTAATGCGTCTGACTATGATGCGGTTTTCTACCCTGGTGGTCATGGACCATTATGGGACCTTACTGATAACGCAGTTTCCATTTCATTAATTGAAAGTTTCTTAGCTGCCAACAAACCAATTGGAGCAGTGTGTCATGCAACAGCGGCATTTTTAAATGTCAAGGATGCTTCTGGCGAATATGTTGTTAAAGACAAAGCGGTAACCGGTTTTACGAATAGTGAAGAAGATGCAGTGCAACTAACCGACGTTGTACCTTTTTTGCTAGAAGATGAATTAATTAAGCGCGGTGGTAAATACCAAAAAGTTGCGGATTGGAATGTGTTTGCGGTTCAGGATGGCTTATTAATAACAGGTCAAAACCCTCAGAGCTCAGAATTAGCGGCAGAAAAATTACTAGCAGTATTAGCTTAGGTTACAATCGCTCCATTTTTTAAAGAATAATAAGGAAAAATACTAATGTTAAATTTTAGTTTTCAAAATACGACTAAAATCCAATTTGGTGAAGGTCAAATAGCGTCAATAAGCAAGCAGATCCCAAGCGATGCAAAAGTGCTAGTGACTTACGGCGGTGGTTCAATCAAAAGCAACGGCGTTTATGACCAAGTTACAGCAGCATTAGCAAATCATACTTGGTTTGAATTCTCTGGCATCGAGCCAAACCCAAGTTACGATACGTTGATGAAGGCACAAGATATAATTAAAGAGAAAGATATCGACTTTATTTTAGCCGTTGGCGGTGGATCGGTCGTTGATGGTTCTAAATTTATTGCCGCTGCGGCGTTATTCGAAGGTCAAGATCCTTGGGATATAGTTGCCAAGCAAGCACGTATTAAAAGAGCATTACCACTCGCTTGCGTACTTACCTTGCCAGCAACGGGTTCTGAATCGAATACGGGCGCGGTCGTAACTCGTAATGGTAATAAACTTCCATTCCAAAGCCCGCTAGTTCGTCCTATCTTTGCGATACTTGATCCGGCGGTGACGCTGTCATTGTCCGACCGTCAAATTGGCAACGGTGCTGTGGATGCGTTTGTTCACACCATGGAGCAATACCTAACCTACAGCGTAAATGCGAAGGTACAAGACCGTTTTGCTGAAGGATTATTACTTACTCTAATCGAGGAAGGACCTAAAGCACTGGCTCCTGAAACGTCAAAAGACTTAGAGGTTCGTGGCAATATTATGTGGGCCGCGACGATGGCGCTTAATGGCTTAATTGGAGCCGGTGTGCCACAAGACTGGACCACTCACATGATTGGACATGAGCTAACAGGTACTCACGGCATAGACCACGCACGTACTTTATCTATAGTATTACCTGCTGTAATGAAAGTATGTAAAGAAGCAAAGCGTGGAAAATTATTACAGTATGCTGAGCGTATCTGGAATGTGACAGAGGGTGATGAAGATTCACGTATTAATCGTGCAATTGAATTAACCGAACAATTTTTCGAGAAGATGCAAGTTCCAACACGTTTATCGCACGTTAATTTAGGTGAAGCAGATATTGATTTATTGATGGAGAAGTTAGTTCACCACGGCATGACCAAATTAGGTGAGCATAGTGCTGTTACACCTGAAGTGAGCCGTCAAATACTAGTCACTGCGCTTTAATTATTTTTTTAGATTGGGGCAAGGATCGAAAGAAGTAAATTGACATCCTGCTGAAGGTTTCAGATATCAAGTAAAAAATGCATATGCAACATACTCGATATCTGAAATTATAAAACGCTTACTGACCTGGTGTGCGATATTTAGAGCATTGCATCACTTTTCTATTAGTCCCCATTGCTGCTCTTCTGTAGCAGCTTACTTCCTGAGTTTTTGCGCCATACTTCTCTATATATTCTTCCACCATTGGTGCTAA
>JBLIKA010000087.1:0-14593 GCA_047637355.1 Glaciecola sp.
TATTTTCAATATTCACTTTTATAAGGTAATAAAATGAGTTTGAGTAGAACTGAAAATTTTGAATGCCCTTATTGTATGACTTACAACGATTTGGAAATTGATGAAGCGAATGATATTGGGCAACAGCAAATAGTGGACTGTCAGATTTGTTGCTCACCTATCGAGCTTAGTATCATTGACAACGGCTTTGGTATTGAAATTATAGCCAAACGGGATGATGACTAATCATGAGTAAGAAACCGTTTAATCCTACTCCCCAATATTTCAACGCAAGTGATATTGATAATATGGCCCAACGCGTTAGGGCTAATTTTATTAACTCATTGTCAGGTTTTAAAAGTGGCAACCTTATTGGTACTCGTTCTGCCGGCGGCAAAGATGGTTCCAAGGGTATTGATAATCTCGCCGTTGTGAGTTCGGTTTTCCATATCGGGGCACATCCGCCTTTATTGGGAATGATCATGCGCCCACATACAGTGCGTCGCGATACGCTGCAAAATATTAAAGACACGGGTGAATATACGATTAATCATATTTGCTCGGCAATCGTTGAAAAGGCGCATTGGACGTCAGCGAATTATGATCCGCAGGTTAGTGAGTTTGCTGAAATAGGGTTAACACCGCAAACAACCGATCAAGTAAAAGCACCTTATGTGCTAGAGTCACGAATTAAGCTCGGTATGCAAGTGCAGGATATACAGGTGTTAGCAATCAACCAAACAGAACTCGTTATTGGCCAAGTGGTAGAAGTGATTATTGAGCCTCAATGGGTAAGCGAAGACGGCTACGTCGATATTGAGGCTGCTGATTCGGTGGCAATTTCGTGTTTGGACTCTTATCATTCAACTCATCGGATTGCTCGCTTTGGATATGCCAAGGCTAATAAGGAGCCGTTTACTATTCCGGTTAAAAATGCGTAGTAGAGGCCTTTATAATACCAGATTTAGACCCGTTACTGTTAGTTTGCGGCGTTGCTATTGGTGTTGTATCATGAGAATAGCTCTGGGGATGATGAGTAAGTAGGCTATGTTTTGTTGGTCTATAAGCTCAGTTAATTAGATAAAAAGTAATCGGATTTATTTAATTTTACTAGATGGATCTAAATTTTTTCTGTATAAGTATTAATAGTAGCAAACAAAACTTTGCTAGACCTAAGAACTCGCCACAATTGGCGAGTTTTCGCATTTTAGGCCTAGTGTAAAAGCGAATCATTTCTATTTTCGTCTACAAATTGGGATACGCACTATGAACAATGTTAATCGTCGTGACTTTATAAAATTATCAGGCTCAACTCTTATCGGCCTAACTTTGGGCGGTGTCGCACTGCGCGCTAACGCACAAGAGCAGGTTAAATTAGATGATCCAACTGCCCTTGCACTAAAATATGTCCACGAGTCAGAAGTGGAAGGTGCCAACTGTGACAACTGCCAATATATACAAGGTGAAGACGGCCAAGAATGGCGTCCTTGCGGTATCTTCCCGGGCAAAGTAGTGAACGCTAAAGGTTGGTGTTCAGCTTGGATGAAGAAGGCAGGCTAATTTGCGATAAGCAAAATTTAAACTGAAATATAAAAAAAAGCTGCTTTTACTAAGCAGCTTTTTTTATGTGTTTTGACAAGTTTTTTGCCGTTTTACATTAATAGCCTTGTTATTAAACAGTAATTAATCTTTCTTCAAAGGTCGCATCGCTTCTTTAAAATACGACGTTTGATATGCGCCGTTCGCAAAGCTAGGTTTGATTATCGCTTTGCTTTGTTTTTCGAAGTGATAGGCTAAATTCAACAGTAGCGATTCGTCCCAAGCTTTGCCTATAAAACTCAGGTTAATGGGTAATCCTTTCATGCTACCCATTGGAACGCTCACCTGCGGATAGCCCGAAATCGCAGCCAACCAACCTGCACCTGCATTACCCCCAGCGAAGCTGTCACCATAAACGGGATCGATTAAAAATGCAGGGGTTTGACTCGGCATTATGATCGCATCGACTTTGTACTTTGCGAGTAATAAATCAATTCCTTCTTCTCTAGTCGCGTTTTGTAAAAATGCGACCGTTTCGAGGTAGTCTTCATTATACCCTGCAGTCGCTTGCGACTGCTCAAACAGGCTTTGGTCAAACAAGACCATTTCACGCGCATTGGTTTTATTGAATTCTATTAAGTCGGCCAGCGTACGTGCTTTTACTGCGGGCGCTGCTTGTTTCAAATATAAGTTTAATTCATGCTTAAATTCAATCAATAAAACGTCAAGTGCCTTGCCCCAAAAGCCTTCAGGCGGCTCAAACTCGTCGATAGTGACCAGCTCTGCACCTAGGGCTTGCAAGGTTTGTGCTGAAGACTCAAAGGCACTAATAATTGCTGGGTGTTTGCCTTGCACTGCAGTGAAAACCCCAATCCGCTTGCCTTTCAGTGGTGTGTCTAATTCATCCGTGTAATCGCGCTTGCGGTCATCAGCTAACGCTGTGTAAGAGTCATCGGGATCAGTTCCAGCCATGATGGATAACATGAGAGCGGCATCTTCAACCGAACGCGTCATGGGTCCAGCAGTATCTTGGGTAACTGAAATAGGCACAATATGAGTACGCGAAAGTAACCCAACCGTTGGCTTTACGCCCACTATGCCATTCATTGCGGCAGGGCAAATAATAGAGCCATTAGTTTCTGTACCAATAGCCAGAGATGCAAACTGAGCAGCCATGGCAGCGCCTGAGCCCGACGATGATCCACAAGGAGACCGGTCAAGGCTATGTGGATTGCGTGTTTGCCCACCTAGAGCACTCCACCCACTGACTGAATCATTTGAGCGAAAGTTAGCCCATTGTGACAAGTTGGTTTTACCTAAAATGATCGCGCCCTGCGCTTTCAATCGGGCAATAATTGGCGCATCTCGTTGGGTATTGTTTTGGGCTAATGCAATAGATCCGGCGGTTGTTGGTAACTCACTCGTTTCAATATTGTCTTTAACTAGTATAGGAATGCCATGTAACCTACCAAGTCTTTTGCTTTGAGCGACTTCGGCATCTTTTTGATTTGCTTCACGCAGCGCATTTGGGTTGAGTGACAATATTGATTGGACGTTAGGCCCTTTTCGATCCATTGCGTCAATGCGCGCCAAATAGGCAGACACGAGCGCGGTTGAGCTAAGCTTACCCTCACTTATTAATTTAGCTTGTTGGGTTGCACTGAGTTCTAAAATTAGAGGAGTGATTAGCGCGGCAGGCTCGATTATTACGCTATCTTGCGCACCTTGGCCGGCGGTAATTGATGATCTTGATGTTTGTTTTTGATCTTCAACGACCGCGAGCGCATTCATTGAAAGTAGACTCGCTGAACTTGTTACGCATAGTAATATCGCTACTTTGTGCAACTCTAACTTCCTTTTGTGTTTTAACATGCTAACTAACTGGTTCATCCATATTCCTCTGTTTTAACTTTTTATAGTGCTGGGCAATAGTTGATTATATATGTTTGTTTGACTTCACTTGTTCCAATTTAATTAAAGCTGCAATTTGCTCAATAAAGACTATGATTTAATAAGCAAACATTATAAACAACAATACATAAATGCAAGCATCTGAAAATAATTGCAGCCCAAAACTGTCAACAAGGGAGATTAATATGAGTGAAGCAGTCAATAACATAAAGCATGAAAAACTCGACTATGTTGAGTTTGCTGCTAAAGATCTTAAGCTAACTAGCGACTTCTTTCATACCGCGTTTGCGTGGCAATTTTCTTGGTATGGCGAGGATTATGTTTCTTTTAGCAATCAGGGCCTTAATGGAGGCTTCTATCGGGCTGATTTGAAGACCAGAGAAGACGAAGGTGGTGCACTTCTTATTTTTTACTCTAACGATCTAGAATCAACCATGCAGAAAGTAAAAAGTGCTGGTGGTGCTATCACTAAACAACCTTTTACATTTCCAGGCGGTAGACGATTTCATTTTCACGAACCCAGCGGCAACGAATTCGCGGTGTGGTCTGATTTGGAATTAAAAGATTAGGCGATGAAAGCGAATATATGAGCGTATGCATATATTCCCAAAAAATTGCTTTTATCCGGTAGCTGCACGAATATTTGTGTTTGCAATTAATCTAAATCCAAGCTCAAAACAGGCTTGTGTTAAGCAGAAGGCCAAAACGACTGCATTTTTTCAAACAAGTCATAAAATGGTTTACTCGGGATTCCGTCTGTCCTCGATACTACGTGTGCAACAGCCTCAAGTGTAGAAAGACCATTATCAATGCTGGTTTTGCGTATCCGATAAAGCCCTTGCAATGGCTCGTTGAAGTGAAAGTTGGGTAGGCTTTGTAACCACTCATTACTTAAATAAAGACGTTTTGCTTTGCGCCATGTGCCATCAATGAAAAGCAAATTTTTGATTGTGCCGGGGGCGTTATTATTATTTTTCGGTAAAGTTGTAAAATGACTTTCGAATGCATTGCTATTATTGGACGGAAAAAATAAAGCGAAGGATGTTGGATGACTCACGCAGGCATCTTGCAACCGTTTCATACTTGCAAAATCGTCGCTTTTTACAATGCTGAAATTAGTCAAAAGCAACGCTAATAATCGAGCTGTGTTCTTAGCGTTGCTCACTTCATTCTTGTCTTGTATAACAATAACTCTTGATTTATTGTCAATGCAACTTAGCGCAGAACAAACGCATGTTTTGCTCGGATATTGGCATCTGTTACATATTTCGCGTTTATTCGGTGTTTCACTCTTTGGCAAGCTGTCAGCTTCCTTTTGAATATGTTTACGTCAAGTCTAGGGTATTTTGCATAAAATCGTTGTAGAAAAAGCGATTGGCATTTAGGCTATACTAATCATACATCGACAGTATATAGAATTAGCCAATGAGCGAACAAACCTATTTAAATATAGCGGTGCTGACTATTTCAGATACCCGCAATGAAGAAACCGACACATCGGGGCACTATTTGGTCAAAGCTGCTACAGATGCAGGTCATCACATTGCTGACAAGAAAATTGTGATTGATGATGTATATCAAATTCGCGCTGTTATTTCAGATTGGATTGCAGATAACAATATCCACGCGATAGTTACAACTGGTGGAACCGGTTTTTCGGGTCGTGATTCGACACCTGAGGCTGTATCAGTGCTGTTTGATAAACATGTTGAAGGTTTTGGCGAGGTGTTTAGATCAATTTCTTTAGAGGAAATTGGTGTGTCAACGATCCAATCTCGAGCGCTAGCTGGCCTGGCGAACAACACGGTGATTTTTTGCATTCCTGGTTCAACCGGCGCGTGCAAAACTGCATGGAATAACATTATTGAGAAACAACTTAATAGTGCTTACCGTCCTTGCAATTTCGTTGGTCATTTAACTGAAAAGTGGACTAAATAGTCTACCTAACAGGTGAAATCAATAATCGATTCAACAGTAACGAGCTCGCTAATAGAGCGGCAATACAACTTTAACAGCTACGCCGCCTTCGTCTCTATTATACAAGCCCATTTGGCCATGATGTGCATCTGTTATTTCGCGACACAGGGCAAGCCCTAAACCGCTCCCTGAGGGCTTAGTTGAGTAGAATGGGATCAATGCGTTGGCCATAACCGCATCAGATATACCTTTCCCCTTATCCATCACAGTAATGTACGTTTCTGATATGCGCTGCTCAAGTATGATGCTGATGTCTTCGGGTTTTGAACCAGACTCGTGAGCATTCTTTAGTAAATTAATAAGCAACTGCTCTAATTGGCCAGAGTCCGCATGAACTTTATGCCCCGGCGCAGACAAGTCGATAAATTGCCATTGCGATTGTAGCTTACTCAGTAACATACTCCAGTCGTTGACTTGGATTTTAGGTTCTGGCAGTTTAGCGAACTTCCCATAACCTTGAACAAACTCGCTTAAATGTTTAATACGTTCATCAATTGTCGAAAACACTCTGGACAATCGCGCTTCTTCAATGTTTTCACTGAGTATCTTGCCGCTATGCAGCATTGACGAGATTGGGCCCAGAGAGTTATTTAATTCATGGCTGATAACGCGGATAACTTTTTTCCAAACAGCCACTTCTTGACGACTAAGTTCGCGCGTCATCTGCTTTATGATGAACAGCGTGTGCGATTGATTATTTAGCGAAAAGCTGCCTGTGGACATGTGCCAAGTTTGCGGTTCATTGGCGTCTACCGCGGTGGTGAATAAACCTTCTTTCCTTGCAATAATGGCTACTTCAGCGCCTTGAGGGGCTTTTTCTAGTAGTGGTGCAAGTAATTCACCATCAATGCTTTGCGGGCAACTAAAAAAGCGTCGGGCGGCTATATTGCTGAATATAACTTGTTGAGTATCGTTGACTAAAAATAATACCTCGGGTGAGCTTTGAGTGACTTTGTCTAGTAGAAGCTCTCGTTGATAAAGCCAGTGCTTTTCGGCTCTAAGTTGCTGCGCCGTGCTATTGTAAAGTTCGCATAGCTTGCCCAGTTCATCTTTATTTTGATAAGCAAGTGTCGTAGCGTACTCACCATCTTTCAGGTTTAGCATGCCCAACTCCAAAGCCGATAAACCTTCACGAATATCTCTTAAAAAGAAACGCGCCAACAACAGACTAAAAACTACCATTGCTACTGCAATTGCCACTTTTGCATTCAATGTCAGTACGTCGATGAAAAATATTGGCGTAGTGCTTATCGCGCTGACGATCGCAACAACCGCTAAAATTCGGGGCAGGACGTTTGCAAACATTAGTAAGGGATGCCGTGTTTATCTAGGCGTCGATACAAAGCTTGTCTACTCATGCCAAATTTTCTAGCAACACGAGCAATGACGCCTTGGAGTTCGCGCATGGACAACTCTAAATCTGCTTTTGTGGGCTCTACCCCAAAAGCATGTGTGGAATTGATACCATCAGAAAAATTTGATGATGCTTGTTGATACATTGAAAAAGCAAAATCATCCGCTTCAATTATGCCTTGTGGTTTTAACACTGCGACCCTTTTACATGTATTTTCTAGCTCCCTTACATTTCCTTGCCAATTGCGCTTTTTCAATTCACTTTCGGCGGACAAACTTAGTTCCCGTAAAGGTAGGAAATGACCAACTAGTGGCATGATGTCATCAATTCTTTCAGCTAGTGGCGGCACATGCAGTTCAATAACATTCAACCGGTAATACAAGTCTTCTCTAAATTCACCAGCAGCAATCGCATCTTGTAAATTATTATTAGTCGCTGAAATGACTCGTACTTTAGTTTTAATCGTGTTGGCCGAGCCCAGACGCTGGAATTCCCCCGTCTGAATTACACGCAATAATTTGGTTTGGCCGGAATAGGGTAAAGTACCAATTTCATCCAAAAATAGCGTGCCACCGTCAGCGGCTTCAAATAATCCAATACGTCTTTTATTGGCACCGGTGTAAGCGCCCGCTTCGGCTCCAAATAGCTCTGCTTCTATTAAGTCGGCAGGCAAAGCTCCGCAATTTATTTTTATAAATGGGGTGTTTGCAATTTGTGAATGCGCTTGAATAACGTCTGCTATTTTCTCTTTTCCGCTGCCATTTGCACCAGTAATGAGAACTGAAATATCAGACTTAGCGACTTGAACTGCCATATCTACCAGCCGCTGCATAGCCGAGCTAGCGTAAATTAGCCCAATATTATTTACCGCCGTTTGGGTATTGGCAACTGAATCTTGTTGGCGTTTTAGTTTTTCACTAGCCTGATTTGCCTTACCAAGTGCAACTAAATTAGCAATGGTATTAATAAGTTTTTGGTCGTCCCAAGGTTTGGCAATGTAGTCCACAGCGCCGGCTTTCACTAATTCAATAGCCTGTTCTAAGTCGGTCCACGCGGTGATTAAAATGACGGGTAAATGAGGATCTAAATTACGCATTTGATAGAACAAATTTTTACCTTCTTCTCCCGATGTTGTGTCGCCGGTAAAATTCATGTCTTGAATAACTAGCGATACGCGTAACTGATTAACATATTGCAATGCTTGTTCTGGAGAGGTTGTTGTGATTACGTCATAGCCGTGAATCTCAAGCAACAGAGATAGTGCTTGAAGAACAGCGGGCGTGTCATCAACGATTAAAACTTTGTCCATTTTCCACTCATTGCGTTGGTTACATTATTTGCTAAATAAGCTTATTCAATAGCCTATCAATTTAACTGCTTAAATACTACGCGTTGCAATGCTTGGCGAAATATTTGCAGCTTTGTTTGCAGGGATTAGCACCGACAATATACTGATAGTAATTATAAATAGCACGGTAGAAATGATGTATAAACTATTCAGTGCGGGTACCGAGTAGAGGTCAAGTAGACCTTGTCCTAATAATATTGCTGATATTGAGCCTAGGGCCGTGCCGGTTAAACAAATAATGACATTTTCTACTAAAAAATAACTGATGATCGATGACTTACGGGCACCTAAGGCTCTGCGCGTACCAATCTGTTTGGTGCGTTTGTTGATGTTAAAGACAGTAAGACCAAAAATACCTAATGCGGTGACTGACAGTAGTAAAACAATTAGGACGATCAACATACGCAGCATTAGTGTGTCGGCAGCGTTATAGTTTTGTTTTTCATCATCCATGCCCTGTAACCCTGTTATCACCCTTTTATTATGATCTTCAAGCATCAAATTTTCAATCTGGCGCATTATCGCAGTGCGTTGGTTTGCCTCAGTCCGGACAATTATTTTTTGAAAAATTGATGCACTGACAAACGGAATTATGGCAACGTTGTCAGGTCGACTATCTTTCAACCAAGGACCCATCATTTTAGCTGTGATCCCAATCACCTCTAACGGTTTGTCTCCAAAATAAATAGTTTGTCCTAAAGCATCGCCTGCTGGAAATAGCTCATCAGCTAATGTTTTTGTAATCAGAACTATTTTTGGCAATATCTCTCGTGTTTGTGATTCGATAACCTCGTCAGGTCTTATGTTACGACCTTCAACGAGACTAATTCCCAGCGTATCTAAGGCATTTTCGTCGGCCATATAATACGCAGAACGGGCGTCTTGTCCGCCCTCACTTGCTGGTTGCAATCCAAGGCCGGTTGCAGAGCCGCTGCCTGATACCGGAACTGCATTAAACAACGCTGCATTTTTAACTCCGGGAATGTTTCTTAGCATCGTTTCTGTTTCTTCGAATTTTTGTGTTAGGTCTAGGTTCTTATCAAAAGACATTACGCTAAAACTGAATATTTCTGCTTCAGGGTAGCCCGTCGCTTGTGACAGGTACTCCATGCGGTCAAAGATGATAGATGAGGCATTGCTTACGATCATTGTCGTCAACGCAATTTGAACTAGTAACATTAAGGCGCCCGCTTTTGAGCGAAGCAATGAATTAAATATCGGTTTAATTTCTAACATGGTAACTCCTATTGTGTTTTTAGGTAGATTGCGGGTTGGGTTCTGCAAACTAACCATGCAGGATAGAGTCCGGCGATAATGCAGGCGCTAATGGCAATAGTCGGTGCTGCTAGTAGCATATTTACGTCCATTGTCGCCAATGCATTGTAGTCGTTACTGGTTGAGCGAATACCCCATAATCCGAGTTGCGCGACAACTATACCTAACACACCGCCTAAAAATCCCAAGAGCGATACTTCAACTAAATGCTGTAAAAAAATCTGGCGTTTACTAGCTCCCAAAGCTCTGCGTACGCCAATTTCAGGCGCTCTGGTTAAGAATTTCCCCAATAGCAGTCCTAATATGTTCGCCAAGCAGACCGCAAGGAAAAGGAAGCTAAGGCCGACGAGGATTTTATTGTCTTCAGATACAACATTGTTGTATTCCATCCATTCATTCACATTCTGTATGTTAAACTTGGGAACAGCCCGCGTATATCTTCCTAATTTTCCTTGTTCTTCCAAATATGCCTGTAAATATGCCCTGTAGTCTCGGACCTGTGCAGCCGTACTAAGCTCCACCCAAAACTGAAGCCAAAATGTTTCAGATTTGAGTTGGCCTTCAAAGGTACTAATTCCCTCGTATTTCCATCCGTTATTGTTCCCCCAACTGGCTATTTGCATCGGTGCAACCAATGTAATTGGAATAAACATAGGCTCTGGTGAATTAAACGCGCCATTATTGAGGTCGTAATATTTGGTATAAATATCCCATTGCTTCATCACACCAACAACTCTAAAGGCAGTGTCATCCAAATAAACCTGTTTACCTACGGAATTTTCACCGCCAAATAAGCGATCGTTTAACTCTTCGTTTATCACAACGACAGGCGAAGATGACTGCTCTTGTTCAAGAGTCCAAGCGCTACCGAAAACAAAATCGCGGTCAAACATAGGGAAAAAGTCACGACCAGTCAGGCGGGCTTCTGACAGAAAGGGCTTCAACTCTTGATTGTTCATATGGACGGTGAAGCCAGAACGCATTGACGCTGTTTTGCGTGCAGGTGTTTCAGCAGTATGCAGTCTCATGGCATCTTTATAGGTAAGTTGCATTGGCATATTGTCTTCAGTCCACAAAGTAGTTCCGTCGTCGGTGGTATTGAGTTGAAGTGTAAATAACTGACTACTTTTTTGTGGAATAGGATCCATTGACATCATGTGATACACCGACAAACTTGTCATGGTAATACCGATACCCACCGCGATTGCTAATATCATTAAAAACGACACTAACGGGGTACGCTTTAAACTGCGCCAGCTCAAATCTATATAATGTACTAACATGTTACACCTCAACTGCAGGTTGGCCTGCTTGAGCCGCTAAAGCGTCCATTGTTTTATTTTGGTACAAGGTAAAGTCGGCTAATTGTCCGTCGACTACCTGGATGTTACGTGGTGCACGACGTGCTAACTCTTGGTCATGCGTAACCATGATAATAGTTGACCCTTCATGATTAATTTCTTCCAATAATTCCATTACTTGGCGAGCCATTAAGCTGTCGAGGTTACCCGTTGGTTCATCGGCGAGTAAAAAGCGCGGCTCACCCGCAAGTGCGCGGGCAATAGCAACGCGTTGTTGCTGCCCACCGGATAATTGCTGGGGTAAATGCTTAGCTCTGCTAGCTAATCCTACTTTTTCTAAACACAGTTCAATTCGACGCTTTCTTTCAGCTGATTTAATTCCGCGATAGCGCAAAGGTACTTCAATATTTTCAAACAAATTAAGGTCTGGAATAAGGTTAAACCCCTGAAAGATGAACCCTATCTTTTGATTTCTTAAATCGGCGCGCTGGTTGTCAGATAATGAGCCTACATTCACGCCATCAAGCATGTAATCCCCGCCAGTAAAAGATTCTAACATGCCAGCAATATTCAAAACGGTAGTTTTTCCTGAGCCCGATGGACCAGTAACCGCAATAAATTCACCTTCTTGTACTTCCAAGTCAAAGGCGCGGAGCGCATGTGTTTGTACTTTTTCAGTTTGATAAACCTTGCTGATATTCTTCATGCTTAACATTGTTATTTTCCCTACTCATCAATTCTGTGTTTTGGTTTATACCGTTGCTAGTTCCTAATTCAATAAGAAAGAATCGGTACCGATAAAGTCATCATAATTTGAAATAATAATCTCGTCATTTGGGCTCAAACCGCCCAGAACCTCGACCTCACGCATGCTTGTTGCACCTAGTTGGATGTTAATTTTTGTCGCGATATTACCGTCCAATTTATAGGCAATAAAACCACCAGCTTGCATGAAACTGCCGCGACGAACTTTCATGACCTGTGACTTATTTTCTAATAGCACGCGCGCTGATACTTGCTGATTTTGGCGTATACTTGAGAGTTGTTGCTGGTCAAAGCGAACACGCGTAGTGACTTGGCGGTCTTTCACTTCAGGCGAAATAGAGGATAACTTGCCCATGAAAGTTTCACCTGCAATAGTAATTTCGGCTTGCATGCCGATGGCAAGATCATTCGCATAGCCCTCTGCCACATTCAGTTCAACTTCATAGGCGCTTAAATCAACGAGCGTCATTAAGGGATCGTTTTTATTAACCAAAGCACGCGGTTGCACAATCAAGTTGCCAACAACACCATCAACGGAAGCAAGAATGCTCAATTCTGAAATCTTACGCTCAATTTCATCAAGCACTAAGGCTTGGCGAGCCACTGTGCTTTTTGCGCTGTCCAGTTCAAAGGCTAAACGGTCCTTGGCGATGGCGACCTCTTCTCTTGCGTGTTTTTGGGTTAATGCAGCTCTAGCAAGATCGTCAACCGCTTTCTCGAAATCGATTTGGCTAATGAGGTTGTTTTTAATTGACTCTTGAGCGCGTCGGTTTTCGCGTTGGGCTGCTTCTAAATCGACTTGAGCAATATCTAACTGTTTAGTAAGTTGCAATGCTTGGCTGCGGGCATCCAGTTTTTGGCGGGCCAGTTCACCTTTAAGGCGGTCCATTTCAGATAGCTGTTGTTTAAATTGATTTGCAAGTTCCGGGCTATCTACTGTGGCCAAAATCTGACCGACATGGACTTCATCGCCTGCTTTTACATTTAACGTTACAAAACCTTGTTCAGGGCTATAAACTTGCGGTGCATTTGCCGCCACGATGCGCCCGTTCGAAATAATATCTCTAACTAAATCTCCTATTTCAACTCGTGCTATTTGCACAGCAGCGCGCTCAAAAGAGCGGCTAGCGGAAGATGTGCCGAAGAAGGCTTTCGCAGCGAAGGCGATGAGGAGCAGTGCTGTTAAAGCGATAATAATCATTTTCGTTATGTTGCGTTTGCCCTCAACGGCAGTATCTTGACCGCTGGTATCCTTAATCATGACCTACGTTCCAGTCATCTTGATCACTTAGAAGAGGTTCTATTTGAATGACTAAAATGGCTAATGCCAGAACGCAAATTGGAGAAATGAGCAAATACATTGCTAACACGGTGATACTCCCTAAAATCTTGAATTTGGTGGTTTCTTTCGAATGATATCTAGGATACTGCGAGTATTGTGCCAATCATTAAGTACATGAAAATAATAGTAAATATATTTTATCGTTTGATGAAAAAGCGTCCGCGGACAGTCAAAGTGTCCGCAACGGACACTTTGACTGTCCGAGCATACTTTTTACCATATTAACGCTATCATTATGACTTACGATTGTTGCTTGTGTAACGCTATTACTAAGCAATATGGAAGTTAACGTCATGCAATTACAATAGCAGGGCAAAGTTGTGAGTACTGTGTTAATGATACTGCGTTATTCAGTGATGGCTAAGCTTGCCGCTAAAGGAAGTAAAATGGTTAAGAGTCCCGACTTGCGTTCATCAATAAAAGCACCGAAGTTAAGCAAAACACACTTATTCGCATGCCTGTTTATTATTTTTTCATCACCGCTCTTACTTGCGCATGAAAAAGAGGCAACGGCTACTTACTTAGCCAATGAAGGAGTGATGATTTCAGCCGGTGATGTGAAAGTATTATTTGACCCATTTTTTCATAATGACTATGGTATTTATCAGCTCGTTCCTGACAAAATAATTAATTCAATAATGAACAATACTGCCCCTTATAACAATATCAGTGCGATTTTCGTCAGTCATGCACATGGTGATCATTTTGCTGAGGAAGACATGCTTGCTTATATGTTGACGCATAAAAAGGTTGAGCTAGTTGCACCGACGCAAGCCATTGTTGAACTGCAAAAGCTAGATGGCTATAAGCAAATTGAAAACCGTATTACCAGTATTGAGCTGGCTTATAAACAAAAACCAATCAGTTTCACGGTGAAAGGTATCAAGGTAGATGCAGTTCGGATCCCCCATGCCGGATGGCCAGGCCGAGCAGATATTAGTAATATTGTATACCGGGTGACGTTGCCAGCGTTAGTAGAGCATGAAGCACTGACTTTCATTCATATGGGGGATGCCGATCCAAACGACAGCCACTTTCGACCTTTATCTGAATTCTGGAATATGCAGAAAACCACGGTCGCGTTCCCTCCGTATTGGTTCTTTTTAAGCGCTACAGGTAATTATATTCTAGATTATCGAATTAATGCTGAAACCAGCATAGGGGTGCACGTTCCTAAAAATGTTCCTGTTCCTTTAATTATGAGCAAAAAGCCGTATTTCTCAGAACCAGGCGAAGTGATTAACATTGAAAATAAAGCACATTAGTAGTCAAGAATCACTATTCTTTAATAAACTATCACGCTCATGCTACGAATGTATTCTTACCCCTTTCGCTCGCAGCCAGTTATGTTCATCATACTGGGCCAGGGCTGAAGTGATATGAAGTGTAAATGCGTGGCGTGATTTGTTAGATATATTAGCCTCACTGAAGTGCGGCAATGCGCCATTAAATACAACTAGTGAACCCGCCTTTACTTCTAATGGCAGTGCGCGGTCTTGCGTTGGCCAGTCAACCTTTTCTAGGGCCACCAATTCGGTTGTATCGTCGGTATAGCGTTTAAATTGCTCTTTAAGAACAAAGTCAGCGCCTTGCTTATCAACCTGCAAACACCCATTCTGAATATTGGCATCTTCAATCGCAAACCAGAATGTTACGACCGACTGTGGAGCAGTAAAAAAGTACGTTGCGTCTTGATGCCACCGAATAACGCCACCAATTTTGGGTTGTTTAAAGATGTACATCGATTGGCGGATCTCGGGAGAGACCACTCCAAGGTCTTCAGCTATTTGGGCAATTATGCT
>JBLIKA010000088.1:0-14477 GCA_047637355.1 Glaciecola sp.
GTGTCGTATCCATTTTAGTACTCCGATTGTTTTAAAACATTTAAGGTGAGGCCTCTTATTGACGATACGATAACTTTATCGCCAAGGCTCAGTGGCACGTTTGCTTGAACCTGCCACAATTCCCCATTTATGCGAGCGAATGTAGTTTCTCGATCAATTGATTCAATTTCAGCTGTTTCGCCTAATAATGTTTCGATACCGCTCACCTTTTTTTGCTTACGAGATTTGAATAACATGCTAAAGGTTAAGAAGAAAAAGGCGGTACTGAGAATGGCAACAGAGAGAATAATGGGCCAAGCAATTTGAAACGCAGGCTCAGGTATGTCTATAAGTATGACTGAACCAATAATAAGACTCACTGCACCAATAATGCCAAACACACCAAGACTGGGAGATAATACTTCGACTATCATCAGCCCTAGACCTAACAAAATTAGTGCCAAACCGGCATAGTTAATCGGTAACACTTGAAAACCATACAATGCGGTTATAATGCAAACTGCGCCGACAATGCCAAAGACTCCCACCCCCGGGTTTGAAAACTCAAAGATGAAGCCATAGATACCGAGCAACATTAAAATGTAAGCAAAGCTCGGATTTCCGACGACTGAAAGAAACTCTTGCCGCCAACTTGCTGGTATCGTAACAATATTAATCTCGTTCGTATTAAGGGTAGACTGCTGTCCGTTTATCACAAAAGAATACCCATTTAGTTGTCTCAATAAATCATCTATATCGTCAGCAATAATGTTGATGATATTTTTTTTTAATGCATCGTTTGCAGACATACTGGCACCAGACACAACAGCTTCCGCTGCCCATTCGCGATTTCGTCCTCTGAGATCAGCAAGGCCCTCAATATAGGCGGTCGCATCATTAACTATTTTACGTTCCATGGCGCTACTTGCATCGGATTGACTGGTTTCCTGATCAGGATCAGATGGAATTTGAGGTAAACCGATTTGAACAGGTGTAGCAGCACCAAGATTTGTGGCTGGCGACATTGCCGCAATATGCGTTGCATATAAAATATAGGTTCCTGCACTGGCTGCTCTTGCCCCCTTAGGATGAACATATCCAACAATAGGAATTTTGGACGACAATATGCTTTTAATGATACTGCGCATCGCATTATCTAAGCCGCCGGGCGTATCTAGTTGCATGATAATAACAGTTGGCTGAAGCGGCGTTTTATCGCTGTTCGCAAGCTCAATAGAGGAAACCACATATTCCATAGTTGCAACCCCAATAGGACCGCGAACATCAATTATCCACAAATCATTCGCAGCCGCGCCAAACCGAGAAATACAAAGAAGTAATAACAATATCCAAATACGCAAACTAAACATGTTGTTTACTCTAATTAATAAACAATTAAACAATAGAAGTTATGCAATATTTTACTTGAACTTGTGTTGGGTTTTTGACACAGGTCAAAATTTAATAAGAAAGGGGTTAAGCATTAATGGCGCAAGCCACTCTAATTTGGCAAGAACAGAAAATATCCTAATCTATATCCAGAGCGCTATAAAAATTAGGTATTAGGATAAGTTCTCAGACACGGAATTTGTGTCTTCAGTCGATTCAATAGATTCAATGGCTAATATGTCCCTATCGGCTTTACTAATATACTTGGGCTTACTGTTGCCAGCTAATTTAATATTTGCCTTTTTAGCGCGTGCTTTTAAAATCTGATTACTTTTTTTACGACGGTTCATATATATGTTCTCAATCTATCAATGCTGATATTGCTCTGTTTTCAATTATAGCCTGAAACTATTATCTTATGTATGCGCTTTTCTGATACATTTTTATCATTAACTATTTTCAGCAGTGTTTTTTTGTAATGGTATGATAATTGAGCCTGCTAAAAGACGATGTTTTTAGATCCGCACCGTGAAATAAGATAATGAAAATATACAGCTTATTCTCATTACCTTTAAACAAAAGACTGCAGTTAGCTATATGCTCATTGGGAGAAAAAAATGAGAATACTTGGAATGCCAATCTACTCACAAGAAGACTGGTTAACTCGATTACAAGCATCTAAATATGTTGATGGCCCGATCGATATTTACAACCAGCAAGGCAGAGTCGTTGAGCTTGAAAAGCGAGTTGCTACTCTGCTAAACAAGCCGGCAAGCTTGTTTTTCCCAAAAGGCACGATTGCTCAACTTTGCGCCCTGAAGGTATCCGCTGAGCAGCGGAAGAATAACAATGTTGTGCTACATTCGATGTCGCACACGGTTTTGGATGAAGATGACGCTTATCAAACCGTCATGGGATTAAATGGTATCCCTATCGGAGGTTGCGACAGGCCTTTTGATATCAACGATATTCAAGCAATCGAAGGAAAGTTTGCGACAGTTTCAATTGAGCTACCAATTCGTCGTGCAGGTTTTAAACTGACCCCATGGAAGCACCTAGAAACAATGAGTTATTGGTGTAAATCTGAACAAATTCATTTTCACATGGATGGCGCTCGGTTGTGGGAATCAGCTTGTGCTTATCAAAAATCAGTGGCAGATATTAGTGAATTATTTGATTCAGTCTATGTGTCTATGTACAAAGGACTTGGCGCAATGGGTGGAGCTATTTTAGCCGGTGAGACTGACTTTATAGACGCTTGTAAAGTGTGGCGAAGTCGATTAGGTGGTAATGCTTTCACGTCATTCCCTATGGTCATCGGCGCTTTAGATGGTTTAGATAATCGACTCAAACATATACCTGAGTTTGTAACTCGCGCAACCGAAATTGCTAGGCTGCTAACACGCTTTACTCAACTAGAGGTCAACGTCCCACAAACAAATGGCTTTCTTGTTTTCCTTGAAGGTGATCTGGACGAACTTACGAAGAAAGCCAAGCAACTGAACCAAAAAATGGATCTACAACTTTTTAGTCAATTTTCAATATTTCCTAATACACACAAACACATGATTGAAATACAGGTTGGTGCAGATCATCAAGCAATAAGTGATAGAGAAATAGTCGACTATTTTACTTTGCTGCTTACGTGAACCATTTTTAATACCTTAAACGCGTTGCAAATGGGGCAGAAGCAACTATTTATGGTCTTAAAAATGGGAATTTAAAATAGCCAATGAAATGCTTATGCCCTGCCTTATATTGCCGACTCTAATATTTTCATTTGGGCTATGTTGATTGTTATCCATATTCACCATTGGGACAATAACAGTAGGAATATCCAATTTATTGATTAAGGGCACGATAGGCACCGTTCCGCCCATCATTCTGATTGCAATTGGCTCATAACCGAAGCCTTCAGCGATGCTGGCAATGACTTTTTTTCCAAAATCAGAATCGGGGCTAGTTCTGAATGCGTTTATTGTGTTGGATGTTGTGAATTTTACGATTTTCGGGTAGGTGTGTCTTTCACCATCTGTTGGATCTCGATCAATCACATAATATCCTTGATCCTCGATGTGATCCTTAATTTTTCGCAATTGCGCCGCACCATCGATTTCGGGCACTAATCTAACATCTAGGTTGGCAGTAGCATATTCAGGTATGACTGTTTTTAAGCCCTTTCCTTTCCATGAAGTACTGATCTGCCTGACATTTAATGAAGGGTACTGTAATGATTCCTGATAAGTTTCACCGACTTTCTCTGCCGAATGAATACCTAAATCTTCGTTTACTTGAGATGCATCAAAAGGAACTGCGTTCAAAAATATCGTCACATCGGCGCTTAGTGTGATGCCTTTATTATAATCCTTTATCAACACTCTTCCATCTTCATCTTTCATACTGGATAAAAGCTTCGCTAAACTAAACACCGGATTGGGTGAATAATTACCATAGTGTCCACTATGCTGGGGTAGTTTTGCACCAAATGTGGTGATACTAGCGACTGCAATCCCTCGGCAACCAAAAGTAACTGTTGGCTTATTGGAACTGTGTGCAGGACCATCCAATACCATGAAAAAATCTGCAGCATAGCGATCTTTATACTTATCCAAGGTAGATAATAGCGCTTTTGAACTGTATTCCTCCTCGGGATCGAAAATGACTTTTATATTAAATTTAGGCATATTATTGTTTGCTTTAAGAATTTTAAGAGCTGTTAAAAACATGACTATTGGTGCTTTATCATCGGCCGCTGCGCGCGCAAAAATTCTCCATTCATCGTCTATTTCGCCATTCAGTTTGTTCCAATCTATGATTTTCCATTCGCCATTGTCATCTTTTTCTTTCAGCACTGGATCGAATGGATCATCTTGATCCCACGCATCGGGGTTTACAGGTTGACCGTCGATATGAAAATAGAACAAAACAGTTTTATAGCTCGGGTCGTATTCTTTCTCTGCGAGTAAGATTGGAAGTGTACTTGTCTCAAGTAAGCTTGTTTTAAATTCTAAAGCGTCGTATTGAGCTTCAGCCCAGTGAATATTTTGGAGCATGACTTCTGGGTTTTCTGGCAAATTTGGGATGCCTACAAATTCCTTATGCAGTAATAAGGTACTTTTAAAAGTCTCGTTGATTAACGGCTCTGACATGGCGTTCGCAAATACCAAGGTCGGATTGATAATCCGAAAAATTATGAGCGAAAAAACAACTCTAATGAATAGCTTTTTATTCTGTTTTAACATCAATATTTTCCCATATAAAAATTAGTAAAAGTAAACTCCTCGCTAAACGATATTTTATTATTATATTGTATTTCTAAGTTACGTTTTCATACCTGAAAATTGGGAGCTGAGTGAAACCGCAATTATTGAATTAGCCAGTTGATTGAGTCTAGCCTGAAAAAATTCAACCTAGCCTCATAATTTATGTAATCAATCTACAATTTACCTTGGGCCACATCAACAATGGCTTGTTGTTGCAGTTGCTGTTCGTTAACCGTTAGACTGTTCTCACTGTCTGAAATAGACCAACACCAGAATTGTTCTTTCCCTACCTCCTCTGTTTGAGGCGATAAAGTAATGGTCAACTCACGAGCCGGATCTACACTGAATGGTTCAGGCAAAGGAAACAATATTTGATCCCAGTGCGTGGGTATATCGTTTGGCCCAGTACCAAATTGGACGCCGGGACTAAGCTGTGCACTGAACCAGCCACACAGAGCAAATATATCGGTTTTTTCGCTGGGTATTAGCCTTGCGGTAAATACTCTTGGTGTATCGGTTTTGGTAATAGTAAGCATGTCAAGCTCACCTAAATTAGCGACACTATCCAACAAACTGTCAGGGCTAAGTGCGACCAAATCAGATTGCTGAAACGGTACGTGGGCTATAGGAGAAAAATCGAGACCGTAAGGAAGCTCTTGTAAAAAACACAAATCCTCCAATACATCTTCATCAACAACCAGTCCAACGTGCAGGCTCAATTGAGCCGGGATCATTGTTCCTCCCTTGGCCAGATGGCGATCCCTGACTCTCAACAGAGGCTCCAACATAGCCTCGTAAAACAGGCAATGTCCCATCCACTCCGACACAATAACATCAACCTTTTCATCTAACTGAAGCGACTCATGATCGTCATGATAAAAAACAATATTCTCAAAGCCGTTAGCAAGAGCAATTTCTTGTGCGTTCTTGATAAAAGGCGAGCGATCTACTGCAATGACTTTACCTGCTTTAGCGCGTGCAGCAAACATTGACAACACACCGCTACCGCAGCCAAAATCGAGAACGCTATGTTCTGGTTTGACTACTGCATTGATGGATTTTTCGTAAGCCTCGGTGCGAACAAGATCCTGGAGCATGACTTTGTGCATTGCTACATCGCGATAAGACATGCGGTGACGCCCTCCACTACCATCTGTTTCATTTGCGCTTATGTCGACGCTGGTGTTGCTCTCATTAGTCTTACTCATAACCATCTCATGTATTTATTTATGCCATATTCTAAAAGGCTGCTGATTAACTAGGTACTCATTACACTTTATGAAAAATCTGGTTCTCTAGTGTGTGGCCATTAACTAGTTGTTGATAATGCCAACCTTGTTGATGGCAGCATTCAAGCAATTGAATGTCGAAAGCCTGATCTGACTTCTCATATTCAATTACGTACTCTTTAGCCTGACTTTTATAAACATGACGCACTGATGGTAAATTAAAAAACACTTTTTCAGCATCATCGTATTGTTGCGACAATCGTAAAGTGACGAAGCCCTGATTACTCGTGTTTTGGCTTAATGCGCTGTGTTCTGTCAGCTTGCCGTTATCAAGATGAAGCACTTGGCCACACAAACGTTCAAGTTCGCTTAAATCGTGAGAACTCAAAATGAAAGTCGCTTCATTACTCAGTGCACTAATCAACTCTCTAACTTCACGAGCATGCACAGGGTCAAGTCCTGCAGTCGCTTCATCAAGCATCACAATTTGAGGATTACCAATCAAAGCTTGAGAAATCGTCACACGTTTGCGCATGCCATGGGATAAATCCTTCGGCCGCTGATTTGCCGAATCCGCCAAGCCGACCAGTTCAAGCACTCTTGCACTCTCTTTTTTTGCTTGTAACTTGCTAAGTCCTTGCAGTTGACCATAAAAAGTCAATTGATGAATAATACTAAAGCGAGGATCTAATTGAGCATCTTGTGGTAGAGCCGTTAATTTTCCAAATAAATGAGCATTGCCTGGCCGGTTACCCATGAGTGTCAATTCGCCGGAACTCGGAAAAATATATCCGCACATTAGGCTAAATAATGTTGTTTTACCTGCGCCGTTTGGTCCTACAAGTGCAACGGGGGGACCTTTATTTATCTCGAAACTCACACTATCAAGCGCAAGTTTAGAACCGAACTGCTTGGTCACCCCAGACGCTTTTATCAAAGTGCTCATAATGAACTCCTTGCAAAAACTCGCTCAGCAAAAATCAGTAGTACTGTTGTTTGTATCAGGGGTAAGCCTATACTTAGCATCAAGCTAGCATCTTGAGCTGCCAAATCTGCCAATTGATAACCCGGAAAAATATAGTTTAAAACCTCGAGAGATGGCAGCTGCCATGCTAACAACCCGATGATAATATTTCCTCCAGCAAAAAATAAAATAGCCACCACAAAGGCTAAGCGTGCAGAGCGTGCAAAAGTATTTATAAAGCTCATGAGAGCAATAAACGGCATCACCGCAACAATTAAATACCCAAGTAGTAATAAGCTGTGCGATAAACTAGGAAAAAACAATGATGGCTCGCGGTATGCGAGCATGGCAAGAGTTGCCAGTAAGGTAATTAATAACAGTGTAATTAAAATTAAGACCTGTCCAATAAACCGTCCTAAAATGATTTCCATGCGGGTTGCACGTAAAGATAAAAACCGGAGGGTTCCCCTTTGCCTATCACCAACAGTTTGGTCTGTGCAAAGAAACAAACAAAAAATAGGAAAACTATAGACTGCAATTAGCCAATAAATAACTAATTCAGCCTCGGGCCAAGTCAATAATTTACTTAGACCAACAGCACCAAAGATGTAATCAATAAATTGCGAAAAATCAGGAGAGCTTAGTAAATTTACTGCTTCAGCGATGCCATAGCGCAGCACCAGCAGCCAACAAATTGAAAAGACCGCTACAGCAAACAAGCCTGTTTTAGTTGAAAACAATCTAACTAGCTCAAATAAGGAGATATTCACCAATCGTTTGGTATTCAATTGCATTACGCTTTAACCCCAATTAAAAAAAGCCAGCGCACCGACGAGTATCTATTCAACTATTGGATATCCAGTAGTTCAACTTCAAAAATAAGCAAAGAACCCGGCGTTATTTTTCCGGTACCGCTATTCCCATATCCTAACTCAGATGGAATAAAAAATTTAAATTTATCACCAACAACCATCAATTGAACCCCTTCAGTCCAGCCAGCGATGACTCGATTTAACGGAAAGCTAATTGGTTGTCCTCGGTCTACTGAGCTGTCAAATATGGTGCCGTCTAACAATGAACCGTGGTAATGGACTTTGACGGTTGAACTGGCCGTTGGGTAGCCATTTCCGTCACCTTTTTGTAATACTTGATATTGCAAACCAGAAGCGGTTTCGAGTATACCTTCGTTCGCTTTATTTTTTGTTAAAAAATCTTTTCCTATCGTGATATTTTCGGCAGCTGCTTTTTTATTAATTGAGTTTCTCGTGAAGTAGAATATTACTAATACAATGACTACTGCTAAAACAACATATTTCATCTTATTACTTGTCCTATGGATGACTCCAGCTGCGGGTTCTAGCACTGGAACTATATTACTATCGATCTAAAGTCGAAGCTCGCAAGAAATTATCCTGCCACTAAGCTTCGGTGTTAATTGGTTTGTTATGGCTATTTATGACTACCATCACACATAGGTTGAGATGCTGTTGACTTACAACCACAAAAAAACATTTTCTTGGATTCTGTTGCCATATACTTCACCGGTGTAAAGCCTGTGCCACCATGAGAACCATCACAAAAAGGTTGTTTCCCACTTTTACCACAGGAACACCAAAAGTAATTTTTACCAGATTCTACCTCTACAGCGTATGGTGTATCGGATGCTCGGATTGCCTTACTCATCATATTTCCCTCAAGTTGTAGAATGAACATAACGCTCATTAGTGCGATCATTATAAGTTCGCTTTGAATGCTATCTCATATCTTGCTGTTGATCCTTTTTGAAGTCAACGACCGTTTGCTTTATTCAAAATAACATCAACTAGAATTAGTTGCCGACTGTAGTTTAAATAATAGAATATAGGAGGTAACGGAGTATTTTTAAATCATGATGATTAAATCTAATTTTGACTCACTTTAATTGACACCAATTTGCTTTATATTGACTGATAAGTAGAGCGTAAGTGAGGCAATTAGAAGAACGTTAATTAGGCAATATTATAGAAGTTTAAAGGTTTATTGAACAACCGAGGTAGTAACACAATAAATTAGGTTGAGGTTGGCTCACTTCATCGAGGCGAAGTATTAATCCGTTAACGCAATTGATATTTTATTAATCAATACTTGTCTTGAAATAGGTTTGGCAATAATGTCGTTAAAACCTGCGGCTAAGTAACCTCTAACTTCGCCTTTGGTGACACTAGCTGTCACCGCAATTATAGGCGCCACACCGCCCTGATTCCGAATAAGTTTAAGTGCCGACACTCCATTTACATCAGGCATATTGATATCCATTAACACGATATCAGGCTGAAATTCGAAGTAATCAATAATCGCTTCGAAACCGTCTTCTGCCATCTTAACAATGCAGTTTGTTGGCTCTAGCATGCAGCCTATAATTTCTCGAGTAATTGAATCATCGTCAACCACCAAGACTTTAAATTTTGATAAATTTTCATGCTTACCGACACTATCTTTTATGTCCATTTCGAGAGGGTTTTCAGATTTTTGTGATGAAATAATTACAGGGGGGTTACCGGTAGCGTCTGCAGATTGTGTAGATTCTGTTGCGCTACTTTCAACTGTTTTCATAGCAATTTCCTGATAATTTAGAAGAAATTAGGCTTATCGGCTCATGGGCTGTAGGCTTATATATAGCAAATTTATTATGTAAAATTTAACCACATAAAACCAACAAAAAGGTATTATTAAAAATACCAATGTATGAGGATAAAATAAAATCCCAGCTCTAAGAATATACTTTTATTCTCCTTACATCCAAACGAATAAACAGTATCATTGCAAAAAAGACCATAATGTAATTTATTATTAAATTTTAATTTATTGATAACAGATACTTAAAATTAAAATTAAAATTGAAATTAGTCATTTCATTTTTTTATAAATATCCAATGGCTGCTTAAAAAATTTATTTTGCCGTCATATCTTTTTTTCATTTAACTTCACTTTGAGTGCTTTAAGGCGAAGATCGATCGTTCCCTTATCGTTTTTAGTTCTGTGCTATTAATGTAATTTTCGAAGGTAAAAGCACCCAATTGGACACAGTGAGAAACCGATTATTTCTAGCGCTTAATTGCAACGTATCTCTGTTTTTTTTCCTACAAAGCGCTTATAGAGTCTTCGATGCGCTGCGTACGAAAGACTATCTTTCCTGATCATATACTCTGCAATCCAATCGAGAAGCATTACTAGATTGTCATCTTGAGCTTTTTTTGACGCGTATTTATGCGGCTCCCATGGTCTGTTCATCGCATTCTTCTGACACATATGGACCGGTAAGTTCAGAAATATCGCTTCAGTTGCGAGCGGCTTCACTAACTCTAACAAATCCGCATAACAGCCTTCCACAATCCATTCGTCATTTTCTCTAGTGAAGTTCTGGATTTTCTCATCCGCTTCATTTATCGGTCTGCGTTTGGGTGGATGAGAAGGTAGCCAAGCCAGAGCGTCAAGATCGAGGTGAGCTAAGCCCTCACCTCGAAGTTCTGCAGCCAGAGTAGACTTGCCTGAGCCTGAGTTTCCAAAAATAATTATTTTTCTCATAAAATAACAAATTGAATTTTAGTGTTTAACCAAAGTGATTAAAGACTATTTTATTACCATCAAAATCACGGAAATAAGCACCATAAAAAACATCAGGAATTCGTTGTCCTGGCTCGCCATCGCAAGTTGCACCCAAGGCTATTGCACTATGATACATTTCATCGCATTTTTCTTTCGAACCAGGAGCAATACCTAGCATATTACCGTTACCACAGTTTTGTACTTCTCCATTATACGGAGTACAAATTGCGAACATGGGTTCTGCCGGACTTTTACCAATAAATATGATGCGGTCCATTTTAATTAGCGTTTTAGCGCCAATTGGTGCTAATAATTTATTATAAAAGACTTCTGATTTTTCTAAATCGGTTACACCGATGGTTACATAGCTAAGCATTTTTTTTCCTTTCTTATGTTAATTCATTTTGGTTATGTTCAATGGTCAATTGACCACATCAGGTTACTTAAATTATCTCAATAAATTCGGGCAAGTCGAACCCTAGTTTTACCTACTTTAAATTTCTAATATCATTACTGCCTGCTGAAGCAAAAATTCGCAATACTAGAGGCTGTCTCTCGGCTGATATCAGGGCAAGCGATCGGAAAAACCTCAATTGCATGTATTGTCCCCATCACTTGCCGACAACTTGCACTAACGCCCGCCTGCATTAACAACCTATAAAAATTGATCCCTTCGTCACGAAGCGGATCGCACTCATTAACGCTGATAACCGTTGGAACTAGACCGCGCACATCATCTTCAGTCGCAAACCCAGGCCACGCCAAGGGATTGCGATTGGTAAATTCTTGTATACCATAAATCATTACCCCTTGGTTGTTATGCAGATCAAGTAAAATACCATTATTCTCGGTCGAAGACCGATTTTCAGCTGTCGGCCATTGCCCTGCAATATAGGGGCAAAGCGCATAAATACCGGCGATAAGGTCGGAGTCACCATCTTGTTTCAAGCGTAAACCCGTAGCGAGCGCTAAATTACCGCCACCACTATCACCAGAGACGATGATTTTTGATCGATCTATTGAAAGAAGATCACTGTTGGCGCTAACCCACTTTAAACCCGATACGCAATCATTCAGTCCAGCTGGGTAAGGTGCAACTTCAGGTGCAGATGAGGGTACTAAGGCATTTCGAAAATCTACCATAGCAACAGCAACGCCTTGCGCTGCCATTATTCGGCCCCATGCTTTATAGTTGCCATCATAGCAAGACATTGTAGTCATGCCGCCACCGTGAATATAATAAACACAGGGCAAAATATCAGTATTATCCGGACGAATGAATTGAATATTTATCGTGTTGCCATCGGGTTCGGAGGTAAACGTCTTGTTGGTAATAACTAAGCCTTTAGAAGGTGCAATCTCATCAGTATCACAGAGTTCGAGAAATGCACCTACCATCTGCCTAGCAGCAATCGCTTTGTCACTAGTAGCTGCTTCAAGGGCTGCTTCTCGACTTACGACATCACGCCCTCCAGCCATTGTTACTTGGCCAAAAATAGCTTTAATACGCGGGTCTATTCTTGGATCATCGGTAATTTTACTCATTTCTCACACCCACTGTTTTTACGCTAATTTAATAAGAATAGACGAAGAATAAGTGTTATCTCCTATCTAAGCAATGGGCACAACATAGCGTATTCGGGCTGTAATCATCAATCAAAATTAGCTATTGATATCTATTACTGAAAAGCCTTATAGCACAGAGGTAAATTGCTTTTTTTTATTTTCCGGAGGGGGCAAAAGATCTTCCTATATGCCTTGCATAATTTTTGTGCGCTGACATAGTATGAGTTGAATCCACTTACACAGTCAGATTTTGCCATGTCTATAGCCGATATCGTTGATGCTTATAATCCTAAACTGCGCCTGAGCCAGGCATATACTCCCCCAAGCGCGTGGTATACAGATCAGCGATTCCATGGTTTAGAAAAAGACACGGTTTTTACTTCAAGTTGGCTTATAGCGGCGCGATTAGACCAACTCCAAATTGTTGGAGATTATATAGCTTCAGAAATTGCTGAGCAGCCCATCGTCGTAGTTAATAGTGAAACGGGCATTCAAGCCTACTATAATGTATGCCGCCATCACGCGGCTCAGGTAGTTGAAAGCGGACAAGGCTGCGCCAAAGTGATGACCTGTCCTTATCATGGCTGGAGCTATCGCTTAGACGGCAGTTTAATCGCAGCACCTCTTTTTGACGGTGTCGACAATTTCGTAACGCAGGAGCAAGGACTCAAAAAAATCCGTAGCGAAATATGGGAAAACTGGGTATTTATTTGCCTAGATGACAATGCGCCTTCCTTGGAAACGTTTTTAGGAGATCTTTATCACCAAATGACCCCCTTAAATCTCAAAGGAATGAGTTTCTATAAGCGCGTCGAGTATGAATTAGATTGCAATTGGAAGGTTTATACAGACAATTATCTGGATGGAGGCTATCACGTGCCTTTTTTACACAAGGGCCTCACTAGTGCTTTGGATAATCGTTATTATCAAATAGAAGTAAACAGTAAATATTGTCTGCAATCTTGCCCCACAAAGTCCGCTGAAAACGACTTTTCTCAAGTCAGAAAAGGCCTTGCTCGCTACTACTGGCAGTATCCTAATCTGATGATTAACTTATATGAGGGCATTATGGGGATTACAATAGTAGAGTCATTGGCGGTCGATAAATGTCGAGTGATATTCGAATATTATTTTGATAATAGCCACCCTTTAATTACCGACGAATTTAAAGCGCATAGTGTGGCTGTAGCAGACAAAATTCAAGATGAAGACGTCGCTATTTGCTATTCGGTACAACGTGGACTCGCGTCTAAAGGCTACGAAACAGGACGCCTATCAGTTAAAAAAGAAGCTGGAGAACACTTGTTTCACCAGCTTCTATATCAAGACTACAAGCGACTTATTTAGACTTCAGTAGGATAAGACGGTCTCTAAGAGAATCGACAGACAACGTAAACACAAACCACATGAGATTAATTTAAAACGACGACATTAGTTAAAACCATCCAGATGATATTTTAGGCCCTTCGCTGCCTTTTCTAATTTCGAGAAGACTTGTACTAGGAGGTCATGATGAGGCGAGGCTTTGCTAATTGCGTAGTATGTTGGAACCGCTATCAATAACTCGCTTTGTGTGTTGTTCAGAGTGAGCAACTCTGCTTTACCTTTTTCATTCTCAACATAAGCGTTCATCGGCCCCTCATATGATAATAAATACTTTGTTCTTTTGTTCGCAAATATACGAATAGCGTCTTCTGCATTTGCGACATCTACAAATTCAAATCCTTTTTGAATAAGCGTTTTTCTGAAGCCGGTGTAATCATACCCTCGAATCGAAGCTATTTTATTATTAACATTACTGATATCCGGATTGGTGTAGAAATTTAAAATGAGAGCGTCAAACGGAATCGTTGTAAACGTCACTTTGCCTTGCAAAGCCAGCGTAGACTTGATGTTAAGTGATAAGTCAACTGTGCCGCTTGATAGTGAACGGTAGACTCTCGCTGGGGCCGAACAAGAAGAATTTATTTGAATATTATAAGGTTCTAGTAACTTTTTAGTTATATCAAAACCACTTCCTACACATTGCCCAGTGCTTTCATCAATACTACTATATGGCTTAAATACGGTTACACCGACGTTTATTGTTATCGCTTCTTTAGCGCAAAGCGGCTTAACCAACAGCAGCGTCAGCAAGATCAACGTAAGAGGTTTTCGCAAGCACTTCTCCGATAAAAAAAAATTGTTCATTTACATTCGTTTAACATTGCGTCGTTTATATCACACATCCTGTAGTCATTCTAAAGTCTATCAATAAATATTCATTTGCTACCTGTATGAAGCAGGGTCATAAGTAAGCCAATGCTGTTAAAAGTTAGCTAAAATACAAAGAGAACTGCCCAAAGACACAGTTTTGCGCGGCTTAATATATTGTATCGAACTAAAATCTATAAAATGGTATTAGATATATACTTTTAATATGCATAACAGTGCGGTTATTATAGCCAACCCCCCGTAACTTTGAGTAAAGTGTGGATAGAGGCCTTTACATGCAATTGCATT
>JBLIKA010000089.1:0-14397 GCA_047637355.1 Glaciecola sp.
TTGTGGTGTCCAGCGCTCGTTCTGTGCAGGCACACAAGAAGAAAGGAGCGGTCGATTTTTTGGTATTGAAAGACTGGTCAATCTGGTTAGTTGTTGGTGTCCTAATTGGATTATACATTGCTTCACACGCAAGCTCAGAAAGTCTTATTCTTGTGTTTGCTGCTGGCGTATTTTTTTACTCGATTTACTTTTTATTTCCAAGAGTTTTTGCAGCTTCATCAGATACATTGACAATGCCTAAGGGGATATTTAAAGCAGGATTAGCGTCTTTCTTAGGTGGATTCTCTGCGCTACTTGGCATTGGTGGAGGAACTATTACTGTAATGACTATGGTTATCTGCAATCGCAGTATACATCAAGCAATAGCAACGGCGGCGGGTGTTGGCTTTATTATTGGTTTACCGGGTTCAATTGGATTTTTGCTGATGGGGCACAATGTCGATAATCTTCCTTACGGTACGTTGGGGTACGTCAACATTCCTGCACTTTTTGCCATTAGTGCGGGATCTGTAATGACAGCACCTTTAGGGGTTAAGTGGGCGCATAGTTTGGACGAGGTAAATTTGAAAAGAATATTTGGGATTTACCTATTAGTAGTATCTTTTTGCATGTTTTACAAAGCGTTTTAAAAATGAATTAGCAACAATAAACAAAGGACTAATCACATGACAGAAAATCTAAGTAGAAGATTATTTTTAAGAGGATCCTTAGTAACAGCATCTGCTGTTGCTGTTGGTGGTTTGGTGTCTTTATCAGGCAATGCGTTGGCTGGGAATCATATTGCTCCGGCTGTTCAATATGGTCCGGGTGTGGGTATTGCCAAACTTAATGCTAATGAAAATCCTTATGGTCCAAGCACCGAAGCAATGAAAGCGATGATGCAGGCGAGTGCTAAGGGGGCGTACTATGCTGCTGAGCCATACCAGGTATTAGTAGATATGATTGCTGAGAGAAATGGTTTAAGTAAAACTCAAGTATCGTTGAGCTCCGGCTCAAGCGGTGTATTGTCTTATGCTGCTATTTTAGCATCGACAAAAGGCCAAATATTAGGTCCAGATTTGTTTTGGGATACAACGGCAAAAGCCCCGCAAAAAATCGGTGGAGAGAAGATTAAAAGAATCGCTAAAACTAAAGATTTGAGTATTGATCTGGACGCCTTATATGCGGCTATTGATGATAACGTTGCTATGGTGCAAGTGACTAACCCTAATAATCCTACTGGGCGCTTATTGGATGCACAAAAATTAAGAGATTTTTGTATTAAAGCTTCTAGGAAAACATTGGTGTTGGTTGATGAAGCTTATAATGAAGTGACTGACATGCCTGAAACAAACTCAATGGTTTCGTTGGTGAGGGAAGGCTATAACGTCATTGTGGCTAAGACTTTTTCTAAAATATACGGCCTTGCCGGTATGCGAGTCGGTTACATGCTTGCGTCTGAAGAAAACATCAACAACATAGATCGTTATAGTTTAGGTGGTTATGCGATGAATCAGGCTGGATTAGCCGCTGCTATTGCTAGCTATAATGATGAAGCCTTTTTAAAAATGTCGAAGTCAAAGATCATTGAGGGACGAGAAATGGTGCTAGATGTGGTAAAGACGAATGGATTAATAGCACTTCCTTCTTCAACTAATTTTGTTTTTGTTGATCTAGGCAAGGGTAATGCGGAAATTTTTAGACAAAAAATGGCTGAACAGAACGTATTAATACGTGGTATTTATCGTGATTATAATAGTTGGTCGCGTGTGAGTATGGGCATGATTTCAGATGTTCAAAAATATGTTAACGCCCTACCTAAGGCGTTAGAGCAGACGTTAGCGCTGTCTTAATTTATAATCACTAAAAGCGTAATTCATCTCTTCAATCGCCCAATATAATGGGCGTTTTCCATTAATTCTAGTATTGCTTTACTCACTATGTATATCTCGGACAATAGAAGTTTACTAGGAAGTGCTTTGTGACGATAAGTCACCGATAACTCATTCAGCGTCTAAGTATGCACAGACAATCTGGCGTTATGTGCTGTTTGCTCAAGTGCATGCTGTAATTGTGCAGGAATACATAGTTGTCTTGCCAATTTATCGAGGTAAATACGTGAATCACCTTGGTTTAAATCGACTGCTATAGCGCTAATTGCATAAACCTCAGCAGCGGCTTCTGAACAAGGTACTAGAGCAACTAACTGTTCAATACTCATCGGGTTGCGCATTTCGTCAAACAGTGATGACTTGTCTTCAGTGCTCAAATCCATGCCATCAACTTGATCGAAAATTTTGATTCGTTCCGTTTGGTCTATATGTCCGTCGGCATGTGCCGCAGCTACCATAGCGCGGAGTAACAAAAGTTGACCTTCGGTGTTGGTTTCGTTAACCACTGCGTCAAACTGTGCTTCATTTAAGCTTTGAGGGACATAAGCAAATTGCGACCCTCTGCTGGGTTGCTGAGATTGTTGACTACCTGAATAGTCTTCATATTTACCCTGATTAAACGCACGATCTTGCGCCTGCTGGTCAGAATATGACTTGTATGCTTTCCAAGCAATGCCACCCACAGCAGCTAAGGCGCCGATTTTTAGCGCTTTGGCACCTGTTTTTCTGCCGCTTTTACTACTCAATAGGCTACCGGCAATCCCGCCAGCAAGACCACCGCCTAATAAAGCACCTCCGCCCAGTGAGGCGCCACCTAGTAGAGAGCTACCTGAGCCTTTCATCATTCCTGAACGGCTTAAACTTGCCAGCATCTTGTTTACGTTAATCAATCGATCACCTCAATAAAGACATTATTTTTATTGAGTATAAAACAAGCTAGCACAAACAAAAGACGAATAAGCGAGAGCTAAACATCGTAAAAACTGACTAATAAGAGTGTGGAAATTTGACCACTATTGAGAATAAATATAAAAAAAGGCAGGACTTCAATGAAGCGCTGCCTTTCTATAATCTTATTTTTCGCTATTTATCGTTAGCAATTTGCTCATGCAACCAAGCTGCATGTCGCGGCGCTTTTTTTGTTTTGCTCCACTCTTCTAGCATGTCGGGGGCAACCTTATGTAGCTCTTGCATTTGCTCATCCGTGCGTGTATTCGCTGCAAGCTCCAAACGATGACCGTTTGGATCAAAGAAGTAAATCGATTTAAATATGCCATGGTTAGTTGGGCCAATAACATCGATGCCATGGCTCTCAATTGAGGCTTTAGCTGAATTTAGGGCTTCTAAGCTATCCACTTTTATCGCTATATGTTGTACCCACTTAGGTGTGTTTTGGTCACGGTCCATATCTGGCTGTTGTGGTAGCTCGAAAAAGGCTAAAACGTTGCCGTTACCTGCATCCATGAAAATATGCATGTAGGGATCATAGGCACCAGTAGAAGGAACGTGGTCCTCAGCTATCGCTAGCTGAAAATCCATGCCTAGTACATTCTGGTAAAACTCAACGGTTTCCTTTGCATCTTTGCAGCGGTAAGCCACATGGTGAAACCCATTTAGCTTGATTGGGTGGCTCATACGTCCTCCTTTTCCTCAGTCTTTTTACCGGTGTTCAAAACACCACGATTAATTTGGTCGCGCTCAATCGATTCGAATAGCGCTTTAAAGTTGCCTTCACCGAAGCCTTCATCACCCTTGCGCTGAATGAATTCAAAAAATACGGGACCTAATTGCGTTTCAGAAAATATTTGAAGTAACAATCTTGGGCCGCCTTCAGTGGTGCCATCCATCAAAATACCACGTGTTTGAAGCTCTTCAACAGGTTCGCCATGATCTGGTAAACGACCTTCTAATAATTCGTAATAAGTTGACGGTGGTGCCGTCATGAATGGCATACCCATGTCTTTCAAGCGATCCCAACAGCCCACTAAATCATCACAGCTAAAGGCAATATGTTGAATACCTTCGCCGTTAAAGGCACGCAAAAATTCCTCAATTTGACCTTTTCCGCCTTCACCTTCTTCGTTCAATGGAATACGAATTTTGCCATCAGGCGCACTCAGTGCTTTTGAAGTTAATCCGGTGTATTCACCCTTAATATCGAAGAAACGAACTTCTTGGAAATTAAACAACTTTTGATAGAAATCAGCCCAATACTTCATGCGGCCGCCATAAACGTTGTGGGTTAAATGATCGATAACTTTGAAGCCAGCACCTACAGGGTTGCGGTCAACACCTTCAATATAGTCAAAATCGATATCATAAATAGATAACTCATCACCATAACGGTCTATCAAATAGATGATTGCATTGCCAATGCCTCGGATCGCAGGTAGTCGAAGCTCCATAGGACCTGTTTCAACTTGCACCGGCTCAGCACCTTGAGCCAATAGATGCTTATAAGCTTTCACTGCATTTTTAACACGAAAGCCCATTCCGCATGCTGACGAACCATGTTCACGCGCAAAATACCAAGCTGCAGATTTTGGTTCATAGTTAGCAATAAGATTTATACCGCCTTGACGCCAAAGTTGTGCATCTTTAGTGCGGTGATTTGCAATGTGGCTAAATCCCATTCCAGTAAACACTGTTTCTAAGTGACCCTTTTCAGGAGAAGAAAATTCGATGAATTCAAATCCATCCAAGCCAGCTGGATTTTCAAATAAGTCTGCCATTGTTTACTCTCTTTAATTATGCATAAATTTAAAGGCGTTATGTGCCAAATTTCATTAGCCGCAGTGTAGATTATTTCGTTAAAAATTACCCGATTAGGGTATCTTGATGCTTTGTCGAGATTTAATGAAAAATACACAAGTGTAAACAATTAAGTACGGAAGTGGTCATTTAAGCCTTTTTATTAGCTTTTAAATCCTATGTTGTATGACATCTTATTGTTATCAGATACTCGATATTTTGCTCGTCAGAAAATTAACATACAACATTCTCCAGCACTAAAATGTGAGGTATCAAAGTATATCTGTTTCAAATGTTGTAGTTTTAATAGCTATGGTTTCTTGATTGCTTATATTAGTGGTTATATATTATAGATAGCAGTGACCAAGCAGCTAACATCATAATAAACTTAACCAACCTAGCTGATGCATAAATCGTATTTAGCTCTAGTTGGCAGATTACAAAATCAAGCAATAGACGGATATAGTAGCAATGAACGACGATATCGAAATTCTCCTATATAAGGATCAACTGGCTCCTCATTTTGAGCGCATCAACGCGCAATGGATAAATGCCATGTTCGTCCTTGAAGACATCGACAAGCAAGTATTGCAGCAGCCCCGTAAGCATATTATCGAAAAAGGTGGAGAAATTTGGTTCGCAAAACATTCTACACTCGGCATTATAGGCGCCTGTGCATTGTTGAATAAAGGCGATGGTAACTTTGAATTAACTAAAATGGGTGTGTTGGACACTGCACGTGGCTTAAAAGTAGGTGAGGTAATGCTTCGTTATGTCATTAAACAAGCCAAAGAGATGAACATAGCCTGTTTATTTTTACTGACTAATTCAAAGTGTGAAGCTGCTATTCATCTATATGAAAAGAATGGTTTTGAGCACGACAAACAAATTATGCAAACTTACGGGCAAAGTTATGCAAGATGCAATGTCGCGATGCGTTTTGTTAATTAGGAGTACCTCTTTGTGTTGCCATCATATCAGAGTCAAAATTGTCTATACTAAACAAGCGAGAAACAGGTTTGTCAAGGCTTCACAGAATGGATAATGCATAAGGAATAATTATGGGAAATCGGAGTAAACAAAGACTCAATGATGTTAATCGGCTATTAGCACAGCATGAAGGTATATCTGCATCGACTTACCAGCAGTTTATTGAAGCCTTGGAAATGCAACATGAAACATTTGGATTTAATTCTAAAAATCAGCTTAAAGTCGCTATGTTTGACGCACGTTCTTATGACATTGCAGCATTTAATGCTGAAAATCATGCGCATATTCAAGCAATAAATATTCAAAGTTCATTAAACGAAGTGTCTGCAATTCAAGCGAAAGGTTGCTTGGCTATTTGTGTTTTTGTTAATGATGATTGTAGCGAGCCTGTTATTGCCAAGTTGGCCGCATTTGGTGTGAAGCTGATTGCGTTGCGTTGTGCCGGGTTCAACAATGTTGATTTAGCTGCCTGTAAAAAGCATAAAATTGACGTAGTACGCGTGGCAGATTATTCGCCTCATGCTGTCGCAGAGCATACAATCGCGCTGATTATGATGCTTAACCGAAAGTTACACCAAGCTTATATGCGCAATAAAAATGGTCAATATGTGTTAGACGGACTGGTCGGGTTTGATATGCATGGCAAAACAGTAGGGGTTGTCGGGGTTGGTAAAATTGGCCGCTGCTTAATTACTATCTTACTTGGTTTTGGTTGTAAGGTATTAGCTTACGATATAAACCCTAACGAGGCACTGCAAGCTAATCCATGCGTAGATTTTGTGCCCTTAGAAACGCTGTTTGAGTCGAGCGATATTATTACGTTGCATGCGCCTTTGACAGAGGAAACGTATCATATGGTCAATGAGAATGCGCTTAATAGAATGAAACAAAAAGTAATGATTATCAATACAAGCAGAGGTGCGCTAATTGATACTAAGGCTTTAGTTCAAGGATTAAAATCCGGAAAAATTGGATCGGCAGGCCTAGATGTATATGAAGAAGAGGCAAGTATTTTCTTTCATGACAAAAGCGGTGAAGTCATCACGGATGATGTTTTTGCAAGACTAACGACTTTTAACAATGTGGTTATCACTTCGCATCAAGGTTTTTTAACGAAAGAAGCATTGAGTAATATTGCACAAACTACATTGCTTAGTTTTGCCGAGTTTGTTGAAGGGCAAAGAGGTGACGGACTGACATATATTGTGAGCGGTTAGGCGTTTAATGACGTATTTATTAGTATGTGCAATGTGGATTTTTTTGAATCACCGTCATTAGAGCAAATATAGATAAATAGATATCGGATTGTAAACTTTTTACGCATAAGGTTGGTTCAGATTAATACGTCGCTACATTCAACTTATTAACATAGAGGAAGTTTTACTTTTCCCCTTTCATCTGGAAATTATTCATGCAATCTGTAGGTCCTCGGTCTCATAATAAAATAGATTGGTCTGCCATTATTAAGTCCGGCGACCGCATCTTTCTCGGTTCAAATGCGGGCATTCCTAATGCGCTTGTTGATAGCTTGATTGAGAATGGCAAAGATATTAAAGATATTGAAGTAACCCATATAGGTACATTATCGGATGAGCGCTGGGCCCTACCTAAGCACCAGCGTCAGTTCAAAGTGAATACCTTTTTTATTCACGGTAATGTCATTCGTCAAGCCGTAGATGAGGGCAGAGCCGATTACACTCCTTGTTTTTTATCTGAGGTTTCTAGCTTGTTTGCTAATGATATTTTGCCATTGGATGCTGCTCTAATTATGGTGAGTCCCCCCGATGAACTTGGGTATTGCTCATTAGGTGTCTCTGTAGATGTAGTGATGTCGGCAGCGCGCTCTGCAAAAAAAATAGTCGCTCAAATAAACTCGCAAATGCCAAGAACAGCAGGACATTCGTTTATTCACATCTCGGAATTTACAGCTTATATAGAACACGAACAAAAACTACCAGAAGTAAAGCCGGCGGATAAAAATGAAATTTATGAACGCATTGGTCAATACGTTGCCATGCTAGTGGAGGACGGTGCAACACTGCAACTAGGAATTGGTAAAATACCGGATGCCACCCTACGTTATTTGGGCAAACACAAAAATCTTGGGATCCACAGTGAAATGATAAGTGACGGCGTTATTGAGCTTATTCAAAGTGGTGTTATTAATAATCGAGCTAAAACTTTTCACCCGGGTAAATCAGTAGTCAGCTTTTGCATGGGAACAAAACGTCTTTATGATTTTGTACACAACAATCCGCATGTTGAATTCTATCCATCAAGTTATGTAAATAAACCGACAAATATCGCGAAAAATGACAAACTGGTATCCATCAACAGCGCACTGGAAGTCGATTTAACTGGGCAAGTTGTAGCTGACTCAATTGGACACGATTTTTACAGCGGTATTGGTGGTCAAGTTGATTTTGTGACGGGATCAACCCTCAGTAAAGGCGGGAAGCCCATCATTGCATTACCTTCTACCGCAAAGAACGGCACGGTTTCTCGAATTGTCGCTAATATTAAAGAGGGGGCGGGCGTTGTAACATCGCGTGGTAATGTGCATTACATTGTCACTGAATTCGGCGTTGCTAGCTTAAAAGGAAAGAGTATTCGCGAGCGTGCATTGGAATTAATTAGGATAGCGCATCCTAAATTTAGACAAGAATTACTTGCTGCGGTAAGGCAACATTATTGGGTACCTGACTATCAAACCAAGTACCCCACCGATATTCCTGAATTAGGTGAAATGCAACTGCAAGAAATACAAATACAGGGAGAAGTGTTTTATCTCAGACCACTCAACCCAGCAGATGAACGTCGTCTTCAGGAGTTTTTCTATTCACACACAAAAGAAACTTTGCGCCTGCGCTACAACTACTTGCCACAGGGTATGAGTCGACAGAACTCTTGTGATTTAGTCAGTGTTGATCAAACTAAAGATATTGCGCTTACAATCGTTAACCAGCAAGGTTCCAGCGTTAAGATTGAAGCAGTAGGTCGCTATTATTTAAATACGGATAATACTTGTGAAGTGGCTTTCGTCACGCGCGAAAATCAGCAAGGTAAAGGCATGGCGTCTCTACTAATGAAGCAGATGATCAGTATTGCCCAGCAAAGAGGTGTGTCTAAAATGGTGGCTTACGTGCGCAGTGAAAATAAGCCGATGATCACTGTGTTTGGGCAATTTAAGTTCAAACGCGTATTCAATCCAGATCCTGCAGAAGTTGAACTGGTATTGTTTTTACAGGAGAGTTAAATGCCGATTACATTTATAAGCAGCCCCCAGTGTTTGTTACATGACATGGACCCTGACCATCCAGAACAACCTGCAAGGTTGCATAGCATCAACGATCAAATTATTTCCTCTGGTGTCGAATTTGCGATTAACTTTGCCGATACTCCGCCAGCCGAATTGGCGCAACTATACAGAGCTCATGACAATCAATTTGTTGATAAGATAATTAAAGAAGCCCCAACAGAAGGTCATAAATGGCTAGATGATGATACTTTGATGATGCCAAAATCATTGGATGCGGCGCTGTATGCGGCGGGTAGTGGTGTTCACGCTGTCGATCTTATTATGAGCGGCGATTCAAACAAAGCATTTTGTGCTGTGAGGCCTCCGGGTCACCATGCTGAATACGCTAAATCCGGCGGCTTTTGTATTTTTAATAACATTGCCGTAGCTGCTTTGCATGCGCTCGACCAATATGGCTTAAAGAAAGTCGCTATTGTCGATTTTGATGTGCACCATGGCAACGGAACTGAAGACATTTTTCAAGATGACCCTCGTGTATTATTTTGCTCTTCGTTTCAGCATCCTTTTTATCCTTTCAGCGGAGACAAACCAACCAATGAACATATTCTGAATATTCCTATCCCAGCAGGAACGAAAGGTTCTGAGTATCGAGAAATGGTCAAGCCTTGGTTTGAAAAACTAGATAGTTTTGCGCCAGAGATGATTTTTATTTCCGCCGGGTTTGACGGACATGCAGAGGACGCACTAGGACATTTGCGTCTAGTGGAAGCGGATTATGAATGGGTAACGTTACAAATCAAAAAAATTGCTGATAAACACTGTGGCGGAAAAATCGTGTCTATGCTCGAAGGCGGATATGCGCTAAGCGCGCTTTCACGCAGTGTTGTTTCTCATATCAAAGCGTTAATGACCTAACGTTCATCAATACTGATTGTTAAGCGTAAGATACAGTGCTGCTGTTTTTCTTCAGCTTGCACATATAGCTATGCATAAAAGACTGCATAAAGAAGCAATCCAATTTAGGAAAACTATGTATAATCGTTAGTAACCAATATTATAGATTTAAATTAGAGCGCACAGAAGTGGATATAGACGATCGCGAAAGCAGTGTATAAAAAATAATATATAAATAGTTCTAGGAAAGTGATTAAAACTGATGCCGCCGACTCATTGCTTAGTAAACGTTCCTCGTTGAGTTAAGGTTTAAAAGGAAAAAAATAGTAATGAAATATTCCGCCCTTGGAAGTTCCGGTTTGTCTGTGTCTCGTGTGTGCTTAGGAAGCATGACGTGGGGTATACAAAACACGCAGACTGAAGCAGATGCGCAAATCGAATATGCAATAGCACGTGGTGTTAACTTTATAGACACTGCAGAAATGTATCCAGTACCTCCTTCAGAAGCAACCTATGGTGATACCGAACGCTGCATAGGTAACTGGTTAGCACGCAATCCTGAACAGCGTGACAAGCTGATTATTGCGACAAAAATAGCAGGTCCCGGTTTTCCTTACATTCGCGGCAACTCGATTATTAGTGGTGCTTCTATTGGCCAAGCAATTGATGACTCTTTGGCGCGACTTCAAACTGATTACATCGATGTGTATCAGTTGCATTGGCCAAATAGAATATCTCCACATTTTGGCAAGCATTGGCCTAATCATGTCATGGCTACTCAGCAAAATGTAAAAGCCGAAAAGAAGCGTATGCGAGATATTGTTTTAGGATTAGGTAGGGCCCTTGAAAGTGGAAAAATAAGACATTGGGGATTATCAGACGATACGACGTGGGGCATTCATACTTATTTGAATCTTTGCGATGAATTGGGCGTGGCTAAACCCGTTTCAATTCAAAATGAATTTAATCTATTGCATATTAAAGACTGGCCTTATCTGATTGAGTCTTGTGTCTTTGAAAAAATCGCGTATTTACCTTGGTCTCCTTTATCAAGTGGTATGTTGTCGGGCAAATATATTGGTGGTGCGAGACCAGAAGGTAGCCGCTGGACCATGATTCAACGTCAAGGTTTATTCCGTGACACGGCCTATTCAGATAAAGCCGTTATTGCTTATTGTGATTTAGCGAAAAAACATGGTATGACACCAAGCAAGATGGCGTTGGCTTGGTGTGACCAAGTCGATGGCGTAACATCCACAATTATCGGAGCGACTAATATGGCGCAATTGAAGGAAAACATAGATGCTTTTGATTTTTTATTATCAGATGCGTGTTTAGCTGATATTGAAACTGTATTGAAACAATTCACGGTACCATTCTAAGATCGGTAAATACCAATCGGTTAAAGCAACGCCATTTTTAGACTTTGTTAGGGGGAGGTTTATTTATGAATCGAAGCCTAATTTCTCTATGAGTGAGCCCACCTCTTTCCTGAAGTGTGATTTTCTTAAAGTAGTGTTCATTTTGGTTAAACCATAGTGTTCTATCTGAGCTTGCGAGTAAAAAAAACTGTCACAGATGGTTTCAGCAAAACTAATCTCTTGTAAATTAATATTTTCTATTCGGCGTTCGAATATAATGAGGTCAGTAATACGGCTCACATAGTAGCTAAAAACGACAATGGTTTGTTGTTCTTTAGACAACTCAGACTCGCTTAACTTGTCGACCATTGGAAGCATACTTGCCCCAATACTTTCGATAATTTGCTCAGGTAGTTGAGCATTTTTTGCGAAGGCTTTACCCATTGCCGCGGAGTTAGTTCCTAACTCTTTTTGAATGCATTTAACACGATTAAAATGTGTAGAGTGATTCAAATAATATTTTGCAATTTTCGGATTTGCACTGAGCAATGAAAGGTCGCCTAAATAATCTAACAAGCATCGCGTCGACAGCTCAGCTGAATTATCCAGTTTCATGTCCTTAGCAATTAATAATCCTATTGAACTGGCAAGAAAACTCGCTTTCCAAATTTTGTGATACGCTTGCTTTTGTTCATCATTCACAAACTCGCTGCTGCGCTCGAGCGCAAATTGCATTGCAATATTTTTTGCCTGAAGCACGCCTAAATAGACAATGGAATGGTTAATTGTGGTAATGGATTTTCGCAGAGAAAACAAAGATGAATTGGCTACTTTGATTACTTTTACGACAAGTTCAGGATCGTTTTTAATAATATTTAACAACTCTTGAGGGTCGTTAATACTGCGTGTGAGCGACATCAACAAAGGATGTGGTTTTTTAAAACTAGTTGCTGAATCAAAAAGCTGACGTTGTTTTTCGTCGACAATATTTTCAAGTAACACAAAATCAACAAAATCTTCGGACGGGTCAGGTACATCTTTAGGATTTCGAAGTATTAAACTAGGTTCATCAGCAGCCTCACCAATTCCGCTAAAAGTGCCATTTTTTGAGGTGCTTTTGAAGTTAGGGTTCTTTGTCGCAATAGTCGATTTTTTACTCATACGATATAACAACAATACAAGGATGAGTCCTGTAATCGAAATTGAGTTAATAATGATGTCTAAGGGCACTGAGCGACTCGCAACTGCTTGATTATTGAGTCTATGTTACTATAGCCGTTAGTCTAGGTTATGCATAGAATTTGATCTAAAGGTATGTTTTTATAATGCCTATTATATTCACTGTTTTGACGTACTGGTAAACATACCCTTGAGTTTATGAACGAATAAAACTTCATATAGCACAGTAAAAAACGATTCATTTGTAACATACGTGTCACTTTACAAAGCTATAATAGTCACCAAATTGTTGGCTTCACGATAGCCGTTTGAATGAGTGAAAGCACACACAATGCAAAAACAGATTATCATACCTGAGGCGACCATCAAGGGCGTCACACGCCTGCCTAAAGCCCTGCTTTGGTGCTTATTAGTGTTTTTGATATATCTAATGCTGTTGGCTGTTGGGCTGATTGGTAGTGGATTTAAAGCAGCGACTCAGGAGCGAGCTGAAGCGTTATTTGAATTAGCTGCGAACCCGGTTATGGGGCTCATTATTGGCATGGTATGTACTGCGCTTATTCAGTCCTCCAGCACGGTGTCATCTATCATTGTTGCTATGGTTGCCGGCGGTTTACCAATCACTATAGCCATTCCTATGATGATGGGCGCAAACATTGGAACTAGCATCACGAACACTATTGTGAGCCTCGGTCATATCGGCAATAAAACTGAGTTTCAACGCGCTTTTAATGCGGCCACTATTCACGATTTTTTTAATATTTTTGCCGTACTTATTTTTCTACCTCTCGAAATAATGTTTGGTATTTTTGAACACATTAGTGCTGCAATGTTAAATTTAGTGGCGTCCGGGATGACTTCAGAAATGAGTAGTTTCAATCCTATCAAAGCGAGCACGGCACCAGTAATAGACTTTATAAATGGTTTACTCATCAATACCAATGATATTTCTAGTGGTTTGATAAAAATTATAGTGGGTCTTGTTTTAATTATTATCTCTATCACATGGATGGGGAAAATAATGAAATCATTGATGATAGGTCGAGCACAAGAAATTCTAAGAAGTACACTTGGAAGAGGTCCCATTACAGGTATATCGTCAGGAGCCATCATGACTATTTTGGTGCAGTCTTCATCAACAACCACATCACTTTTGGTGCCACTTGTTGGTAACGGTATTGTCACAGCGAGATCAATTTATCCATTTACTTTGGGAGCAAATATTGGCACTTGCATCACTGCATTAATAGCTGCTTTGGCAATAGTAGGGCCTAATTCTCAGCTTGCACTGCAGATAGCTTTTGTGCATTTAGCCTATAATTTGTTAGCGGTAGTGGTTATTTATGGCATTGCTTTATTGCGCGAATGGCCACCTAAGCTGTCTTATCAATTGTCACTGAAAGTAGCGGAACGAAAAATATATGGACTTGCATATATTATTGGCGTGTTCTTTTTAGTGCCGTTAGGTGCGGTGTTTATTGTTTCATAAGTCTATTTTTTACCGATAAATAAAAAAGCCTACGCGTTTAATGGCATAGGCTTTTCGATTTTTATATCAGCACTTCGGTAGTGTCAGCTAAAGGTGAGTTTTCCAATTGAAATTAGATGTTAGAACGCGTATTTCATTGAAAATTGAACTCTTGTCATGTCGCCGTCAGCACCCGTTTCAATTTCTCTTGTCGCTTGCTTTATTTCTCCACCTACAGTAATTTTCTGGGTAGGAGAATATAACAAGTTAGCACTTACGCTGTTTGTGCTTTGCGTCACTGATGTCCCAGTTAATGAGACATTATTATCAACTGATAACGATGAATAGCTGAAGTTTGATCGCATTTTGTTGTTCCAAACATGACGATAAGCAACAGAATAAGCGGTTGAATCAATCGTTTCCAAGTTGCCATTTGCATCTATTACCGCACCATTAACTGTATTTAATGCTACATATCGACCTAAACCTGAGCCTGTTGTAAATGATAAGCGGATGTCATCGCTTTCACCGACTTTAATTTTTGAGTTAATGCTAAGACCGGTTGATGATGTGGAGTCATCAACTGAAACAATATTGTCATAATTTAATTGACGTACAAGACCG
>JBLIKA010000090.1:0-14292 GCA_047637355.1 Glaciecola sp.
CTACTGTAAACTTGACTGATCCTGCTTGCTGGTTGCTGCCTATCGCTAACGACCACTCACACCTTTTGCTACTTTGATAACACGGGTAGAGATTGACGTCGTAAAACGATGCACACCCGGCAAGCCGCTAAGTTCTTCGCGTAATAGGCTGTCTAGTTCTGCTATATTGTCTGCTAACACTTCCATGATGTAGTCAAATTCTCCTGTAATTGCTTGGCACCAACGAATACTGCGGTGTTTGTTAACCGCTTGCTCGAACGCTTTATAATCCGCAAATTCAACGATTACTTGCACTATCGCACGAACTTCTAAACCGAGCTTCTCTGGATTAATACGCGCGCCATAACCTTCAATTACACCAGCAGTTTGTAAGCGGTTAACTCGATTCCAGCACGGAGTTTTGCTCAACCCGATTTTTTCACCTAACAATGAAAAAGACTGCCGACCATCTTCTTCAAGCAAACGAATAATGTGCAAATCTAGATCATCAAGAACGATAGCTTTCATTTTTAAACACTTTTAATAATTACGTTCTTCTTATTCTAGTTTTAATGAAACATAAAGAACAATGTTTTTTACAATAACGAATAATATAAGGGCATAAAATATAAATTCAGAGTGCACAATGTTTCGCGAAAAATACATCAACGAATTAAATAACCCGCAAATGCTCGACTATGGCGTTTACTTGCAATGCGATAAGCTATTGTCCTGCCAAAAACCCTTAGCTGAACTTTCTACCCATGATGAATTACAGTTTCAACTGGTACATCAAGTAGAAGAGCTTTGGATGAAACAAATTATTTTTACGCTCATTGATGTAATTGAAAAAATACAATTAGAGCAATCCATACCTGTCCTGTCACAATTGAAGCGCGTCCATATGGTTCAACGTCTAATGATCCAACAATTGGATTTACTAGAGACAATGTCGCCAAAGGAATACCAGCAAATTAGATTGCAACTGGGTAATGGCAGTGGTCAAGAATCTCCAGGCTTTGTTACATTACTGAAAATGCCAAAGGATATCTGGCAAATTTTTGAAAAACACTATTTACATGACCGAAAACAGACGGTTCAAGACATTTATGACAAACAATTCAGTCACTGTGATGCTTATGCCGTAGCTGAAGCATTAATTGAATTTGACGAATTAATGCAAAAATTCAGATGGAATCATATGTTTTTGATTCGACGCTCAATTGGCATTAACTCTAACTCACTCAAAGGTCGCCCAGTAGAAATACTCCAAAACGGCGCACGTCAGCAATTCTTTCCTGAGCTTTGGGATGTTCGCAGTCAAATGAGTGATACGTGGGGCCAAGAGTATGGCAAAGTGCGCGATTCAATTAGTAAGAAAAAATAAAAAGCCCCGTATCAATAGTAGTGAAAAACGGAGCTCTTGAGGATATTTAACCTAAGCTTTTATAACGATTGCTTAGGTTACTATTACGTATGGTGTTTAGAAGAACGTATAAACCAAGTTAACTGAAGTTTCAGTATCTAAGTTATCACGATCGCCTGTCACGTCTGAGTTATGATCAAATTTGAGCGCAACTTTCATTGACAAACCACCTGCAATTTTTGCACTAACTGCGCTCTCTGCACGAGATTTAGTGTTATTCGAACCGACTTCTGTTGAAAAAGTTTGCGTAAATTTTGCCGTTTCTGAAAGGTTGTATGCGTAAGCAAAGGCACCACGAACTACCGCACCGTTTTCTGATTCAGTTGTAAGGTTTCCATCGGTGTCAGTAACAAAACGGTCAGCAAATGAATAACCAGGACCGATACTGAATTCAAAGCTACTTATATCGTCTTTCCAAAGTTTTTGGTTCCAACCTGCAGCTAGTGTTGATTGAAAATCAAATTCACTGAAACGGTCATCTTCATATGAAGCAAAGCCAAATAAACGGTGATCAGGATTTTCCAACTTATAGTTACCTTGCGCAGAAGCAAACTTTTTATCAGCTGACGTTGTTTCAACACCATCAACGGTGTCTTTCTTGTACAGTGCCTTAAATGTAAATTCATTGCTCCACATCTCAAGCTCTTGTTTTGCGTTTAATGCGCCATTAGCTGAAGTGGTTTCGGTGTTACCTGAGGTAAAGATAAAGCCAAGCTCACCATCCATTGTAAATGTTGCTTCTTCTGCCTGTGTTCCAGACGCCAATAGACCTAAGGCAGCAATTGCCGATATAGTTGAAAGTTTCATAAATTTTCTCATATTATATTTTAAGATGGCTCGAAACAGCGAATAGCCTAGCCGTAAATAAAAACGACAATTATGTTATCGTTTTTTTTTAGTTTAGCAAGCTAAAAAAATTGATAAACTAAGGAGACGCTGGTTTCTGTGCTTAGATCTTCGTTTCTTTGCAGCGCCCCATCATTGTACATAACCACAAATGAGAATTTCATTGCCAAAGATTGAATAATACTCGCGGTTAGCGTTGTTTCAGACCGAGAGCGATTTGTTTCCTGACCCGCCTCTGTACTAACAAATTGTCTAAACCTTGCTGAGTCACTCAAGGCAAAACGGTAATCGAGTGAGGCGCGTACTATCATTTCACTTAAAACGTCATACGATTTGGAGGCATCTTCATCAATTACTGCTCGCTCCGAGTAAGCATATCCGGGCCCAACACTGTATCTGAATTGACTATCTTTATTTCTCCAAGCATGAGCACTCCAGCCTGCTGCAATGGCACTTTGGTAACGGAAACCATTGAATCTATCAGTCTCATATTCTGCATAAATAAATAAGCGGTTGTTTTTTGAAGGCAGCTTATAGTCCAGCTGTGCACTCGCTAAAAACCGTTGCGCCGTTACAATAGTATCAGTATCCGTTTTGTTCTGTTTATAAACGATTTCGCTGTGGTAATTATTGCTCCATCGACGCATTTCATGTTCAGAAGTAAGCGCAGCCTTAAATGTGGTTGTATTGGTATTGCCGCTTGCGGCTAACATACCAAACTCACCACTGAGTGATAAACCTTGAGATTTTTGTTTTAGTTTTTTTTCTTTTAGATAAAGTTTTTTCAAGATGTCATTAGACGCGCTTGCCTGAAATGACAAAATAAGGAGCACAAAACAAAGCCCCAGAACTGGAGTATATTTAAATCTAGACATGTTGTTGATATAGCTATGTAAAGTTTATGATTTTACGAGTTCATCAACTTCGCAATTTTAGAAGTTTCTAAACGAGAATACCCCATTATCATATCATAGTCTTCATTGCTCAAGCCAACCGCCTCTAACGCTTCGAGGTTAATTAGTGGGATATTTTCAATCTTAACATCAGTACCTTCAGATTCGCATTCACAAATTGCCATTGCAATATAAAGAATACATTCATCTAAATTCATTTGTTTTTTCTGCGGATGCGACAACGCTTTTAATGGAGCTACTAATGATCTCGGTAAATTCCACTCTTCAATAATTAGCCCACTGCATTCTGCGAAGGTAAACCTAAAGTATTTCATTTGTTTTGCCAATGGTGCAGTAGTCTCATGGTCATTACGAAAATCTGTATAGACCTGAGTATGTTTGCTGGCGACAATCAACTCACTTAAACCCTGGAGAATACCCAAAACAAAAAAACGTTCGCTACCACGTGACTGCTTTTGCTGAGCGATACTTTTCGCAATCACTCCACACATAACCGCTTTTTGCCAATATTGCGCAAAATCGATAACAGGCGAATTAAAGGCCTTGAAAGCAAGATTGGCAGTTTCAGCAATAGAAATGTTATAGGCTGCTTCACCACCAATGACATTTAGCGCTTTTGCAACCGTCTCAATTTGACTGGGGAATCTGAATAATGCGCTGTTCGCTAATCTTAGGGTTTTCGCACTCAAAGAAGGGTCCACAGAAATTAATTGTGCGATATCGTTTAAGTCTTTTCTTGAGTCATCCAGGGCAGCCCTAAGATTTACGCATGTAGCTGGCAGCGTAAATGATTTTGACGCAAATTTAACAATCGGCTTAAGTGACATATTTCCAATCTGAGAGAATATTTAGCCCTGATTATACTTCATTAACATTTTTGTAAGGTGGTAATAATAATACTGTGTAAGGATAATCTATACCTTAAAAAGCTAGCTTTAACGTAAGTCAATAATGCATAAGCAATTTACATAATAAAATTACCGGATGAAATAACACTATTAAAATAATTTATTTTGCTTTTCAAGCGTACTTTGTTGCTTTGTTTCTATTTTTTTACGCAACCACGCCTGTTTACGTCGGTTACATGCTTTGACAACGATTCGTTTAGTTTGGTCATCTATTTTTAACCAGTGAAGTCTTTCTTCTCGGCTCCTGAAACACCCTTTGCAATAGCCGCGCGGACCTGATTCGCAAACACCAATACATGGACTCGGAATGGCAAAAAACTCTAGCTGTTGCATATCGTTCATATGGCAAATGTCTCGGCTCAATAGACTGTTGTATACAGTCTGAAATTATTATTAACACATAACTACCCAACTTATGAATAGAATAACAACCGTAAACTCTGTTTTGTATATATTTTATTTACATCATACGACTTGTAAAGCGAAAAAGTGCTGTTTGTATTTATCTAACATGGCTATTGGCATATCATGAGCCGCAATCTACAAATCTAGACACAGAAATTTGTCTGCAAAACCTCTTCAGATCGCAAACCTGTGCGATGAAGCTTAGAGTGGCAACGCTCCTCGCACTTCACGCACTGGGCTTTATTCTGAAGCAAAAAAAAACCGATACTTCAAACGTATCGGCTTTGTGTTGGTTAACCCATAAGCGAGATTATTTTTTCTTTGCTTTTGGGTTTGGCATATCTGTGATGCTGCCCTCGAATAACTCAGCGGCAAGGCCTATTGATTCATTCAATGTTGGGTGAGCATGGATTGTTAATGCAATATCTTCTGCATCAGCACCCATTTCAATAGCTAAACCGATTTCACCAAGCATTTCACCTGCGTTAGTGCCGACTATAGCGCCACCGATAACACGCCCGGTGTCTTTTTCAAAAATCATCTTAGTTAAACCATCAGTCGCAGCGCAAGCAATTGCACGACCCGACGCGGCCCATGGGAATGTAGCGACTTCGTAATTAAGGCCTTGCTCTATCGCTTCTTTTTCAGTTACGCCAACCCAAGCCACTTCTGGCTCAGTATAGGCAACCGAAGGAATGCATTTTGGATCGAAGTAGTGCTTCTTACCAGCTATAACCTCAGCAGCAACATGACCTTCGTGTGCCGCTTTGTGAGCAAGCATAGGTTGACCAACCAGGTCACCAATAGCAAAGATGTTAGATACGTTTGTGCGCATTTGTTTATCAACGTCGATGAAACCACGATCGGTTACCGTTACGCCGGCTTTCTGTGCGGCAACGAGTGAACCATTTGGCTTACGACCAACAGCAACGAGTACTCTGTCATAACGAACTGGCTCAGCTGGTGCTTGTTTACCTTCAAACGTGACATACAAACCATCATCTTTTGCTTCAATGCCAGTTACTTTAGTTTCAAGCATGGTATTGAACTTGTTTTTGATCGTTTTCATGTACATTTTAACAATGTCTTTATCAGCGGCAGGCATAAGTTGGTCAAGGAACTCAACAACATCGATTTTTGAACCTAGGGCATGATAAACAGTTCCCATTTCAAGACCGATGATACCGCCACCTAATACCAGCATTTTACCAGGGATGTCGCGCATTTCTAATGCGCCGGTTGAATCCATTACACGTTCATCCTTTGGAACGAACGGTAAGCTTACTGGTTCAGAACCGGCAGCGATAATGGCGTTATCAAAAGTAATGGTTGTTTTACCGTCTTTACCTTCAACTTCAATGGTATTTGGACCCGTGAATTTACCATAACCTTGCACATGTTTAACTTTGCGCATTTTTGACATGCCAGTCAGGCCTTTAGTCAATTGCTCAACTACACTGTCTTTCCAACCACGAATTTTGTCTAAGTCGAAAGTTGGCTCGCCGAAAGTAACACCGTGAGCAGATAAATGCTTAGCTTCTTGAATCACCTTAGCTACGTGCAATAGTGCTTTTGAAGGTATACAACCTACGTTTAAGCAGACGCCACCAAGGGTTTCGCGAGCGTCTATGATAATTGTATCTATGCCTAAATCGGCTGCTCTGAATGCTGCAGAATATCCACCAGGACCTGCGCCTAGTACGACCAACTGAGTTTTAATCTCGCTCATTATGACCTCAAAATTATATGATTAAATGCTTGCTCTGCGCGGATCTTACCGATTCACACGCCAACCTGCAAAACTTTTTGTTCCAATATACTCTTCTGGCACTGGAACACATTCCCCAAGGACAATTCCTTGGAGGGTTTTGTGTTATAACAAAATACGTCTTAAGTCTGACAATGCGCCACTCACATGCACAGTGAAGCGAGCTGCTAGTGCTCCATCAATAACGCGATGGTCATATGACAATGACAATGGCAACATTAAACGAGGTTCAAAGTCTTTACCATTCCACTTTGGTTTCATCTCTGACTTAGAAACACCTAAAATAGCAACATCGGGGGCATTTACGATTGGTGTAAATGCTGTGCCACCTATTCCGCCCAAGCTAGAAATGGTGAAACAACTGCCCTGCATATCTGCCGACTTCAACTTACCGTCTCTTGCTTTGGCACTAATCTCCATTAGTTCTCTGGAAATTTCCATAATGCCTTTTTTATCAACATCGCGCACAACTGGCACCATTAAGCCTCCAGGAGTGTCAACAGCAATACCAATATGAAAATATTTTTTCATTATCAATGATTCACCGGACTCAGACAAACTGCTGTTAAAAGCAGGGTATTCTTTTAATGCATCTGCTACCGCTTTCATCATAAAGACCAAGGGCGTAATTTTCACCCCAAGTTTACGCTTTTCAGCAATTGCATTTTGTTCCTTGCGAAACGATTCTAAATCAGTAATATCAGCTTCATCAAATTGTGTAACGTGTGGAATTGTTACCCAATTTCTATGTAGATTTGGACCAGAAAGTTTTTGGATCCGCGTTAATGGAACTTCCTCAATCTCACCAAACTTCGCAAAATCGACTTTCGGTTGAGCTAATACTTGTAGGCCACCGCCCGTGTTTCCGCTGCCGGCAGAACTACCTGGATTCATCTTCGGACGCGATAATTCGTACTTCACAAATGATTGAACGTCATCTTTTTGAACACGATTTTTACGCCCTGAGCCTTGCACCTGAGTAAGGTCGACGCCAAACTCGCGAGCTAATCGGCGAACCGAAGGTGACGCGTGTACTTTGCCCCTATTCACTTTATCACCCGCTGATGGATGATGCGGCACTGGCGGTGCTTTAGGTGTTTGCACCGACGTTGGTGCACTTGGCGCTGAATCCGTTGATGGCGACGGAGTTGCAACTGCAGACTCAGTAGCACTTGTATTAGCTGCAATTGACTTACTCTCTACTGGTAACTCACCTACAACTTCTAAAGTTAATACAAGTGACCCTTTAGAGACTTTGTCGCCGACTTTAACGGCTAAACTAACAACTTTACCTGCTTCTGGTGCCGGCACATCCATTGTTGCTTTATCAGTTTCAAGTGTGATCAAGCCATCTTCTGGTTCAACGGTGTCACCCACTGCAACTAACAATTCAATAATATCAACTTCGGTTGCATCACCTATGTCCGGCACAGTGACTTCAATTGTCTTAACGCCACTTGAAGCCGGCGTACTTTTTGTGGCTGCTTCGGATTTAGGTGTCTGTGCTTTTGCTGGCTCAGACTCCGGTGCATTAGCTTTTGGAGCTTCGGATGGACTTTCCGTCGGTGCTGAGGCCTCAGGCTCTGACGCAGCAGCGCCTGATTCCATTTGACCTAACACATCACCTTGCTTAATTTTATCACCTACTTTTACATTGAGTGATTTTATAACGCCAGCGTCAGTGCAAGGAATATCCATACTCGCTTTGTCACTTTCAACCGTCACGATTGATGCTTCTGCATCCACCGCTTCGCCGACAGCGACACAAAGCTCAATAACTTCAACTTCTTCACCGCCAACATCAGGAACAATAATGTCTATTAAATTTGCCATGTTCGTTCTCCCTAGTTAAGCGTAAAGCGGGTTAATTTTATCTGGGTCGATACCCAAGTCTATAATCACTTTTGCGAGTGCTTTTTTATCAAAATCACCGGCTTTATAAAGCTCATAGAGTGCTGCAAATGCAACGTTATTTGCGTCTACTTCGAAATGCTTACGCAGATTTTCTCGACTATCTGAACGACCAAACCCATCGGTTCCAAGTACTCGATACGAACCAGGTACGAATGCTCTTGCTTGCTCGCCATAGGCTTTAATGTAATCAGTAGCAGCGATAGTTGGACCATCATTACCATCGGACAATACATCTGTAATGTAAGGCGTGCGCGCTTTCTTATCGAGATTTCGCATATTCCAGCGTTCACAGTCAATGCCATCACGGGTTAGTTCATTGAAAGAAGTCACACTATAAACTTCTGATTCAACACCGTACTTTTCGGCTAGTAATATTGCTGCTTTGCGGACTTCAACTAAAATCGTACCCGAACCTAACAGCTTCACTTTTAATTTTGCTTTCTTGTCACCAACCGTATCTATCTTATAAATACCTTTGATGATGCCTTCTTCACAACCTTTCGGCATTTCGGGCTGAATATAGTTTTCGTTCATTACGGTCATGTAGTAGAACACGTTTTCTTGTTCTTCTAACATTCTGCGACAACCGTCTTGAGTAATTACAGCCACTTCATAACCGTAAGTTGGATCGTAGCTAACACAGTTAGGAATTAAACCCGCTTGCACGTGTGAATGCCCGTCCTGATGCTGCAGGCCTTCGCCATTTAGCGTTGTTCTTCCAGCGGTGCCACCAACCAAGAAACCTCGACATTGACTATCCCCTGCAGCCCAAGCCATATCACCTACGCGCTGGAAACCAAACATAGAGTAATAAATGTAAACCGGTAACATAGGTAAATCGTTGGTAGAGTAAGAGGTGCCCGCAGCGACGAACGACGACATTGCGCCTAACTCGTTAATGCCTTCCTGCAACACTTGACCCTTTTTATCTTCACGATAATAAGCCACTTGGTCTTTGTCTTGTGGAATGTACTTCTGCCCTGTATTTGAATAAATACCTACTTGACGGAATAAGCCTTCCATACCAAAAGTACGCGCTTCATCAGGAATAATCGGTACCACGTTTTTACCGATTTGCTTGTCTTTCAACAAAACAGTTAGCACGCGGACAAAGGTCATTGTCGTAGAAATTTCACGCTCACCTGACCCTTTAGTAATCGCTTCAAAGGCTTTTAATGGAGGAGCGGGTAAGTCATGAGTACTTTTCGCTAGGCGCACAGGCATATAACCATGCAAAGCTTCGCGTTTTTCGCGCAGATACTTCATTTCAGGGCTGTCTTCATCAAACTTATAATATGGCAAATCACCAATATTTTCGTCTGACACTGGAATATTGAAACGGTCGCGATAATGCTTAACGCTGTCAATGTCCATTTTCTTGACATTGTGCGCAATATTTTTGCCTTCGCCCGCAGCACCCATACCATAACCTTTAACCGTTTTGGCAAGGATAACTTGTGGACGACCTACCGTTTCAGTTGCACGTTTATATGCAGCGTAAACTTTAACAGGATCATGTCCGCCACGGTTCAAGCGCCAAATGTCATCATCTGACATATTCGCAACCATGTCTTTCAACTCAGGGTATTTGCCAAAGAAATTTTCGCGTGTATATGCGCCACCTTTGGCTTTATAGTTCTGATATTCACCATCAACAGTTTCGTTCATAACATCAAGTAACTTACCTGACGTGTCACGCGCTAATAAAGAATCCCAGTAACGACCCCAAATAACTTTGAATACTTCCCAACCTGCGCCGCGGAATGTTCCTTCAAGTTCTTGAATGATTTTACCATTACCACGGACCGGCCCATCTAAACGCTGCAAGTTACAGTTAATTACGAATGTCAGGTTATCAAGACCTTCGCGAGAAGCTAGGCCAATAGCACCTAATGATTCAGGCTCGTCAACTTCACCGTCACCCATAAAACACCAAACGCGTTGAGCAGAACAATCTTTCAAGCCACGGTTAGTTAGATATTTCAAAAAACGCGCCAAATAGATTGCTTGCATTGGGCCCAAGCCCATAGATACTGTTGGAAATTGCCAAAAATCAGGCATCAACTTCGGATGTGGATATGAAGATAAACCCTCACCGCCGACTTCTTGTCTGAACATATCTAACTGACCTTCAGACAAACGACCTTCAATAAAAGCACGAGAATAAATACCCGGCGATACGTGCCCTTGGACAAACAAGTAATCACCACCGTCTTTCTCATTTGGCGCACGGAAGAAGTGGTTGAAACCGACATCATAAAGCATTGCAGCAGAGGCAAAACTTGAAATATGCCCGCCTAATTCTAGGTCTTTTTTAGACCCCCGAAGCACCATCATCATCGCATTCCAGCGAATGGCATTTCGAATTTTTGCCTCAATAGTTTGGTCACCAGGCATGGTTGGCTCTTGGCCAGCAGGAATGGTATTAATATAAGCAGTGGTGCCGTCGAAAGGCAAGTGAGCCCCACTACGTCTTGCTTTTTCAATTAACGACTCAAGTAAAAAATGAGCACGGTCAACGCCCTCCTCAGCTAAAACAGCTTCAAGTGCGTCTAACCATTCTTTTGTTTCTGTTGGATCCACATCTGGATGCATCATATCGGTCATGGTGCTTTCCTATATTATGTTTTAACGATGAACGAGGCTAAATAAAGCCGCGCTCTGTTTGCTTAAAGTAAGACAGGCTATCAAGAAACTGCCTTTCCATTTTCTTTTACTTCAATTCTTCGCATAGCGCGTTGTAATTTGACGTCGCGTTTATTTATATCTAAGAGGGTACTCTCAACAAAACCCAAATGCTCGTTGCTCGCTTCGCGAGCCGCCTCAGGATCTTGTGAACTGATGGCCTGCACGATGGCATGCCGTTGCTCACGTATTTGAACTTCAACATCAGCACCTGCGCGCAGCATTTCTAAATTTCGTTTAATATTGTCAACTAACATCCCTTGCATACTGCGCATTACATGCAACAACACCATATTGTGAGATGCTTTTGCCATAGTGAGATAAAATTCGACTAGCGCTTGCGCTTCTTTTTCCGTGTCGCTGTCATTATCGGTTGGTACTTTATTTTGTGTACTTAAGTTTTGTTTTACTTCAATTTTATCTACTGCTGTACTCTTTACTGAAGTGCTCTTTTCCTGAATTGTTGAATTGTGTAAACTAGGCAAATTATTTAACGCGTTGTTTAATGCTAAATAGTCTTCTGGCTGACCACGCAATGCAGCATAATAGGCCGCCATGCCTTCAAGTGCGTGTCTAAATTCAAGCAAATCAAATTGAGTTTCCGGACGAGATGCAACCAACGCCAATAAAGGGTCGGTCATTTTTGCACTCAAGTTTTTTTTAATAAATGTACCACCGCCTTGCTTGCGTTCAATCAACCCTTTGGCTTGTAAGTTTTGAATAGCTTCACGCAAAGAAGGACGTGATACTTGGAATTTTTCTGCTAATAAACGCTCAGGTAACAGTTTTTCGCCAGCAACCAGTGTACCGTCCAAAATCATGGACTCAAGACGTTCGGTAATCACGTCAGACAACTTTTGGTGCTTTATACTTGCGTGCACTTTAATGTCCTACCTTTGTATGCGTTTTGCTAACACGGATGTGTCGCTCGTTTATTGGCCAATTTGTTAACAACACTTTATGAATTTCTGCCATTCTTTAAGAAATGGTAATACCAATTAACCAAACTAGTGTAAGCAACTTTTATTCATTCGACAAGCCCTGTTTAACTCGAGGTAGTAAAGCCCTAGCTAAATTGCTAATAATTTTGCGACTATCTTGAGGTTTTTACAATTAAATCGAATTAATAAAACCGCGGTAGCCCTTTAATAAATGAGAGTACCGCTTTTGAAAAGAATAATTTACAGTACATCTATACTAGATTTATGCAACTGCTCCGACCATGGTCAGTATTGATACAGCCACAAGCATAAAGAGTATATTTCGTTTAACCAAACGCACTAAAATACAAGGTTCGTCGATACAATTTTTCTGATCCGCCTCTACTTCTTCAGCTGCAATTGCAACATTAGTTAATATTGTCTTGGCGTTAGACTCACTGTCAACCAAAGCGGGCAACCAAAACGTTAGCGCTCTTGAAAAATGACCAACAACCATAAAGCCGACTGCCGTTAAACGTACTGGCACCCAATCAATCACATGCATGACTTTATCGATAACGAGTTCAGCATTTTCTTTGTTGCACTCGCCCATCACCTCGTCATCAACCTGCTCTGGATTATTCTCGCAATCGCTCAATTTATGCGTGAACAATTGCAGTTCCTTGGCAATTGAATAAATAATCACCCCCGGCACACCGAGCAGAACAAAAGCGATAATGACTGCTGCATATTGGCGATAATTAATAAACACTAATTGTTGCCCTACCTTATCCAAATCACCATCATCATTACCAAACGAAATACTATGCAGAGAGCAAGCTTGGAAATCTTTGCGCAGTGCTGCTTGCAAATAATGCTTGTAATTTTTGCGAGTAATTGGACAGCCCAAACAAATCCATAGAACAGCTATCTGCAGAGCAAAGGTCACAAAACCATTATTAAAAATCAGCTCAATCACGTATACCAGTAGTGCAGGCACAAAAATAATAAGTAGTATGGAAAGCATCGATGCAGAGTCGCTAAACCAATTGCGTCCTTGCAAAAATGTAATGTATTTACCTACCAATGCATGAATATGCCACTTGCTTGCTTTTTCTGTGACACGTTCCAATGCCATTACGATTAATAGCGATATTAGAGTCATGGGTCTTCCTTTATCTAAGAGACTGCGCTAAGTATATGAGTGACAAGGCAAACTGCAAAGCTATTTTACTCAAAACAGAATTTGTAAGCTCAAACAAAGCGTATATGAATATCAGTTTCAATGATGCCTATAAAACAGTAAACTTGCACTATCGTTGTTATTTACCTACTTCCAAAATAAGTATTCACTACTATGTCACGCATTAATCAATACCAAATAAATATATCGAAACAAGTTGAAGCCGCATTATTAGAAGATCTTGGCGGGGAGATATCGGTGCAAAACGATATTACGGCAATGTTGATTGATGCAGACGCCACGATGTCAGCTAAAATTATTACTCGAGAGCATTGCGTTTTATGTGGCTCAGCTTGGGTAGATGAGGTTTTTGCGCAAATTAATAAAGATATTGAACTTGATTGGCAATATAAAGATGGTGATGTGCTCAATGCAGGTGAGGCAATTGTTTTTATACAAGGGAACGCCAGAGCAATACTGACGGCTGAACGCTCGGCATTAAATTTTTTACAAACACTCAGCGGGACAGCAACTACCACTGCAAGCTATGTTAAATACCTCAAAAACACCAATACCAAGTTACTAGATACTCGCAAAACACTACCCGGTCTGCGTCAGGCACAAAAATATGCGGTTGCATGTGCTCAAGGAATGAATCACAGAATGGGCTTATATGACGCTTTTCTAATAAAAGAAAACCACATTCAAGCGTGCGGAAGCATTAAAAATGCGGTATCCAAGGCAAAATTGATGCGTCCAGGTTTACCCATTGAAGTCGAAGTAGAAAATTTACATGAGCTTGACGAAGCCATAAATTCAGGTGTCAACACCATAATGTTGGATAATTTCACGACAGAACTGATCGAAGAAGCAGTCGTTATTAATGCCGGTAGGTGTAAGCTAGAAGTGTCTGGCAATATTACTGTTGACAGACTTCAAGAATTGGCCAAAACAGGCGTAGATTATATATCTTCAGGTGCATTGACTAAGCATGTAACAGCGATAGATCTCTCTCTTATTACTATTAGTTAACGTAAGTAGAAATAACCATAATCTTCTCTTGGGTATGTCTGGATGTGTCGGAACAAAGACTTAAGTATACCCCTACATACTTCACATATTCCCCTCTCCTCATATACTCGGTCTCGAGGTTAAGGAGGTAAGTAATTACTGCACTTACCTTCTTAACTTAATTCAAATCAAATATTTTAAACGCGTTGACCACGCTCGGAGAGACAAAATGAAAAATTCAGCTCAAAAAGGCTTTACATTAATTGAACTAATGATCGTTGTAGCAATCATCGGTATTCTTGCAGCAATCGCACTTCCTGCTTATCAGGGTTA
>JBLIKA010000091.1:0-13777 GCA_047637355.1 Glaciecola sp.
GCTGGCCTAGGTATTGCTCGCCGCAAGCGTAAGTCATAATCTAGTCTTAATATCATTTAAGAAATGTAAAATCTCGCAAATTTGCGGGATTTTTTTTTGAATTTACTCCCAACATTGTTATCTAAACCTAGTGTATATCCTCTGTTGTTATTACGATATTAACTTCTTATTTTCAGTTTAAACTCAGGGTTTGACGAATTGTTAATTACCCTTTAGCATTCAACACGACAGTTAAGCATATTGCCTCAGAGTTGTTATACTCAGCGCAATGAGTATTTAAACTCAGACGCTTCTATGCAAATAAATGGCCGTAACAAGGCCACATGATTTGAGGGAGGGCAAATGCTCTACGGAAAAGAAACTAAAAAAGCGCTAGATAATTTTCCTATTAGCGGAATAACCATGCCAACAGACTTTATTCGAAGTTTGGCAATGATCAAAAAAGCGTGTGCAACTGCAAATGAAGCAACAGGCAAGCTTGATAGTAAGCTAGCCAATGCAATCAAGGCTGCGGCAGCACAAGTCATCGATGGTCAGCATGATGACCAGTTTATGCTAGATGTCTTTCAAACAGGTTCTGGCACAAGTACAAATATGAACATGAACGAGGTACTAAGCGAGATTTGCAGAACTGGTTATGGCGAGACAGTTCACCCTAACGATCACGTCAATATGAGCCAGAGTTCAAACGATACTATTCCTAGCGCTATTCATGTCAGTGTTTATTTAGGCTTGAAAAACAATCTTATTCCTAACCTTCGGCTTCTAAGCGATGCCTTAATGGTTCGCAGCAACTCTCTTAGCACGACGATAAAAACGGGGCGTACACATTTAATGGACGCACTCCCTATGACTATGGGGCAGGAATTAGGTGGCTGGCATAAACAAATTATCAATAATATTGAGCGAATAGAGTCGAGTTACAGTCGCTTAAGTAAGCTTGCGCTTGGCGGTTCAGCTATTGGGACGGGCTTAAATTCGAGCGCTGAGTTTAGCGTATTGACCTGTGCACAATTGAGTGACATTACAGGCCTTGGATTTGCCCCAAACGATAATTTCTTTGAGGCCATCAGTTGCCAAGATACTGCGGTAGAGGTTAGCGGTCATCTCAAGACACTAGCAACGTCGCTGATGAAAATTAGTAATGATTTACGCTGGCAAAACAGTGGGCCATTGGCCGGACTTGGCGAAATCACCTTACCAGAATTACAAAAAGGTAGCAGTATAATGCCGGGCAAAGTTAACCCTGTTATTCCTGAAGCTGTCTGCATGGCTTGTGCACAAGTTATTGGTAATGATATGACGATTACTATTGCGGGCCAAGGTGGTAATTTTCAACTTAATACCTATTTGCCAGTTATAGCCTATAATTTATTGCAGAGTGTAAATATTTTAGCTAATAGCGCAAAACTATTAGTCACCAAAGTGATTTTAACGTTTGAGGTCAACCAAGAAAAATTACAAAGTGTATTGGCATATAATCCGATTCTAGTGACGGCTTTAAACAATATTATCGGTTATGAAAAAGCCGCTGAAATTGCTAAACATGCATACACAACCAATAGACCCATTATCGATGTTGCAAAAGAAATGACAGATATCGACCATCAAGAACTAATTAAATTACTGGATCCTAAAAATTTAGTTTAGTCATAAAGATCTAGAATAATATTATCGACAAAAAAAGGAACCAAAGTGAAGTCATCAAATAAATATATGTCCGTACTGTCTGTAAAAGGTAAAAACTATCAGTATTTTGATTTATCCAGTGCAGGCATGAATATAAAACGACTCCCTCTAACGGCTAAAATTTTGTTAGAAAACTTGCTACGTCATAGCAATGAGCAATATGTTCAGCCTGAAGATGTTCAAACATTAGCAAAGTGGGACACAAAGTCGTCAACAGAGACTGAAATCGCCTTTGTGCCTTCCAGGGTAATATTACAAGATTTTACTGGTGTGCCTGCAATCGTTGACCTCGCTGCCATGCGGGATGCGATGTTAGATTTAGGCGGAGACCCTAACAAGATCAATCCTCTCAAACCAGTCGATTTAGTTATCGATCATTCTATTATGGTTGATGAATTTGGTAGTAAAGATTCATTTAAAAATAATACAGAAATTGAAGTGCAGCGTAATAAAGAACGCTATCAATTTTTGAAGTGGGGCCAAAGCGCTTTCTCTAATTTTAAAGTGGTGCCACCGGGAAAAGGCATTGTGCATCAAGTAAATTTGGAATACTTAGCCCATGTAACCTTTGTTGAAGAACAAGAAGACGGCGTAGTTTTGTATCCGGATACCCTTGTTGGCACTGATTCTCACACTACTATGATCAATGGATTAGGTGTTCTTGGTTGGGGCGTCGGTGGCATAGAAGCCGAGGCTGCAATGCTCGGGCAACCGGTCACCATGTTAATTCCAGAAGTCATCGGTATGCAACTGACCGGTAAAATGCCAGCGGGTACTACGGCAACTGATTTAGTATTGGCTGTTACTCAACAATTGCGTGCATTTGGTGTTGTGGGTAAGTTTGTCGAATTTTTTGGTGCTGGTGTTAAACACTTAACTGTTGCGGACCGTGCAACTATAGCCAACATGTCGCCCGAATACGGCGCAACTTGTGGTCTATTTCCTATCGATGAACAAACCATTAAATACCTTGAATTGACTGGCCGCAGTCAACAGCAAATTGAGATAATCGAAGCTTATTCCAAAGCTCAGGGAATGTGGGGTAGCGAAGCTCAGGAAGAAGCAGAATATCATGCGACCTTAACGCTTGATTTAGACCAAGTAGTTCCGGCTATTGCTGGGCCCAAAAGACCACAGGATAGAATTAACTTAGATGATGCATCAGTTGCATTTAAAGCATGGATATCTGAGCAAAAAGAGCTCGCTATTGCTCCTGATCACACTCAGCAAGACCGCTTTGACAGTGAAGGGGGGCCATTACTCGCATCATCAAAAAATAGCGTGTCTTGTCATTTGAATGGGCAGGATTTTGAATTGGATGAAGGTGCTGTCGTTATTGCTGCTATCACTAGTTGCACTAATACCTCTAATCCGTCGGTGTTAGTGGCTGCGGCACTCGTCGCTAAAAAAGCCAATGAGCTTGGTCTTACGGTTAAACCGTGGGTAAAAACAAGTTTCGCCCCGGGTTCTCAGGTAGTAACAGAATATTTGAACAAAGCAGGTTTATCTAAAGAGCTTGATCAACTCGGTTTCTACTTAGTTGGTTATGGTTGTACAACATGTATAGGTAACTCTGGCCCATTGCCAGGACCTATTTCCGACGCCATAAAAGAAGGCCAGTTAACCGTAACCTCGGTGTTATCAGGCAACCGTAACTTTGAAGGTAGAATACACTCTGAGGTAAAAGCGAATTACTTGGCTTCGCCGCCATTAGTTGTTGCTTATGCTATTGCGGGTAATATGAATATTGATATTACCAAAGAACCTCTGGGAACGAGTCATGATGGCAAACCTGTTTATCTTAGGGATTTGTGGCCAAGCCAAGAAAGCATCCAGAGCATAGTAACCGAGGTGGTTAATAAAGCGATGTTTACCGATAAGTATGGGAGTATTTATGACGGTGGTGACGTGTGGAAAAACCTAAAAACGGTTGATGCTAATCTTTATGACTGGCCTGAAAGCACGTATGTAAAAAAACCAAGCTTTTTTGCTAATATGCAGCCTCAGCCAGAACCTGTAAAAGCGATTGAAAAAGCGCGTTGTTTATTAAAATTGGCTGACAGTGTGACCACTGACCATATTTCACCAGCCGGTGCTATTGGCAACGACACACCCGCAGCGGAGTATTTGCGTGCCAATCACGTTGAGCCAAAAGATTTTAACTCCTATGGCTCTCGCCGCGGTAATCACGAAGTAATGATGCGTGGCACGTTTGCTAACGTTAGATTACGAAATGAACTAGCACCTGGCACGGAAGGTGGTTTCACTCGCAAGCAACCCGGTGGTGATCAAATGACTGTGTTTGAAGCGGCTCAGCAATATATCGCTGATAATGTTCCTACTATTGTTATTGCTGGAAAGGAATATGGAACAGGAAGTTCTCGAGATTGGGCAGCAAAAGGCCCGCTGTTGCTAGGTGTAAAGGCGGCAATTGCAGAAACTTATGAACGTATTCATCGCTCTAATCTGATTGGTATGGGTATTCTACCCTTACAGTTTATAACAGGTGAAGGCGCACACACTTATAAACTGGATGGTACAGAGCAGTTTTCTATCTCAGCCGTTACAGCTAAGCAAAAGCAAGTCACGGTTAACGTAGTAAGAGATGATGGCAGTGAGTTCAGTTTTAATACTGATATCCGCATCGATACGCCTAATGAATTTGAATACTTCCGTCACGGAGGTATTTTGCAGTTTGTGATCCGCTCACTGCTGTAAATACAACACTGAGCGTTAAAGCTCTCAAATCTTGTGTATACGATGATTTGAGAGCCTTTTTAATATCTGGACTGCGTATTTATTAGCGTTTTGCTTTGCCTAGTATACTAACAACAAACTTAGCCATGCACCGCTGCATAACCAGGCTCACCATTAAAGTTATATAAGTTCTCAGTTTTAACAACATCAAACCCAGCTTCATGCAGGCGCGATTGAACGTTAAGTATCTCATCAAAGCCTAAGTGCATGGTGGGTGACATAAAACGGCAACGCCAATGATCAACACAATAAGTTTCTGGGAATCCTTCAGGCCATACTTTGACGCCCCGATTAGTAATTAACCTTAACTCAAGTTGTGACGTGCCATAATGAATTAATTGATCTCCGAGTTTCTTAGGGATCCCATCTTGCCATTGCAGAAAGATATCAATACCAACCAATTCTTTTTTACAGGGTATTTTATATCCGACTACTGGCAGTTTAAGTGGTTTGCTGCCCTCATATGAAGGAGCACTAAGTTGCTTAGGGGATTGTCCTAAGTTCGCAATGACGGCATCGGCAAACTCGAGAGTGCCTAGCAGTAATTTACTCTGACCTTGTTTGTATATGTCAGCGGTGTGCAAACCTTGTTCAAGGGTGACTAACCATGCATGATGAATTTTCTCAGCAATAGCATTTTGCCCGATATGGATCAGCATCTGAATTGCGCCGTGTAATAGAGCTGATGGGTTAGCTATGTTCTTTCCTGAAATATCCGGTGCTGAACCATGAATCGCCTCAAACATAGCACATTGGTCGCCAATGTTAGCTGAGCCAGCCATGCCCACAGATCCTGCAATTTGAGCTGCCACATCTGAAATTATGTCACCATACAAATTAGGCATGACTAAAACGTCAAAATCTTCCGGTGTATCGGCGACTCTAGCAGCACCAATGTCGACTATCATGCTGTCATGCTGAATATCAGGGTATTGTGCTGCGATATCTTTGAATATCTGATGAAAGAGACCATCTGTTAACTTCATGATATTATCTTTCACAAAGCACGTTACGCGCTTACGATTTTGTTGCCTTGCGTATTCAAAAGCGTAGCGGACAATTCGTTCGCAACCAGGTCGTGTTATTAATTTAAGGCACTGATAAACGTCCTCGGTTTGTCTATGCTCAATGCCGGCATACAAATCTTCTTCATTTTCTCGCACTATGACCAGATCCATGATCGGGTGTTTTGTTTTTACAAAGGGTGCATACGAAATACACGGGCGAATGTTAGCGTATAAGCCGAGGGCTTTGCGCATACTGACGTTAAGGCTTTTATAGCCGCCACCTTGAGGTGTGGTTATCGGTGCTTTTAGAAAAACTTTAGTTCTTCTCAATGACTCCCATGAACTAGGTTGAATACCGTTAGTTTGTCCGCTCAAATATACTTTTTCACCAATCTCGATAGTCTCAGGTGCGATTTGTGCCCCTGCGGCTTCTAAAATTTTCAGAGTAGCTGTCATTATCTCTGGGCCAATACCATCACCATAGGCGACTGTGATAGGAACAATAGGGTGTGTCATAAAGACTCCGTTATTAATTAGGTGGCAAAAGGAAGTAGTCATCTAGCTACTGCTGTGCGTTGTGAATTAATGTGCTTAAAGCAAAATCTCAACATTAAATAATTAGTTACTGAGTAGTATTGTAATGATATTTTTCATCTGCAATAATCGATTAAATGGTATTTATGTATAGATGATTGTAGATATATGACTTGGACGCGCCGCCTACATACAAGGCAAACTACGTTTCGCCAGCTTGAAATTTTTATGACTGTGGCTGAATACTCTAGTGTCACGTTGGCTGCTAAAGCCCTGTACCTCGCTCAGCCAACAGTCTCGACACAAATTGCCAAGTTAGCTCAGGCTTTAGATTGTCAATTATTCGAACGGGTCTCAAAAAAACTCTATTTAACCGATACTGGGCGGGAGGTGCTTGACGCGACGCGCTCTATGTTTGATGTTATGGATAACTTAGAAATGCGTTTGGCTGCAAGGTCTGGATTATCTGTGGGGCGATTAAAGATTAGCGTAGTGACCACCGCTAAATATCTCATTCCTAGTTTACTCGGAGAATTTTGCCAAGCATATCCCAATATCGAACCTGAATTTCAAATCGGCAATCGTGCAGAAATTATTCAACGTTTGAAACAGAATTTGGATGACTTATACGTATTTAGTAATCCGCCAAGAGAGCTAGACGTTACAACCGACTTCCTGACTAAGAACCCGCTGGTGGTTATAGCAAAGCAGGGTCATCAGCTAAAGGATAAAAAAAGCATTTTATGGGATGAGTTATATAGTGAGCGTTTACTCATGCGTGAAAATGGGTCTGGTACGCGGTATGCGATTGAAGCATTTTTCAAACAAAATGGAATGAAAATGCAAAGTCCGATCACTATTGCTAGCAACGAAGCGATAAAAGAGTCGGTTATGGCTGGCTTGGGTATCGCCATCATTAGTCAACATGCACTAAATCATATGGCCCCTGGTAATCTTATCGAATTGTCAGTAAAAGATTTTCCAATACCTAATAGTTGGTACTGGGTTCTACCTAAAGGAAAGCACGTTTCAAATGCGGCAATGGCTTTTCGTGAGCATGTGACAAAAGGATTGTCTTCACAAAAAGCCTAAAGCTTATTGTTAAAATGATTTATTGATACGAAACCCAAAGGTGTGGTCTCGAGCCCCATCAGATATGCCTGCTAAATATCTAACGTGATAGTTAAAGCTGCCATATGAACCACTTAGGGTTGGGCCCATTTGATGGTTTTGCCTGTCAAACGAGCCAAAATGGCCGACACGTCCGAGCACATTATAAATTTCTAGTCCGACGTTAAGTCCATTATCTAACTTTTTGCCTATGCTAGAGCGTGTTTCAATTGCAGTGCCATTAAAAGCACGGTCACTCCCAAACTCCCAAACACCGACAATAATGCCTCTTACTACTATTCCATTCTCAAGGTTCCATTGGTTTGTCCAATGCATCGCAAATGATTCGGGGTTGTCACTGCGCCGTTGACGAATATCGAAACGAACACCGCTTGACCATTCGCCATCCTTTTCTTTCTTTTTAAAATTATAGAGCAACTCAGCGCGCGAATAATCATACTGAAAACTACCCCGGTCTCTATATTGAACAACCAGTCGGCCTCTTATTTTGTCGTTGAAAGATTGTTGATAATGTAGTCGATAAGCCCATTGATCTTCTTCACCGTCTCGCTCGTTGGGTGATAAAGAAAGGCGAAGTTGCATACTACTTTCATCTTCGTTTACCCCAGGGCCATGCACACCAGCAGTGCTAGATGCGCAGGGGGCGCTAGCTAAAAGCATACAAAGAAAAAAGGCAGAGTAGCTAAAGTAGTTGTTCAATCTTATTACTCCAAGTAAATAAGTTTTTATGAGTTCAGTTGACCGCTAAATGGGTTGTATGTTGAAACAATTGCTAAATAAATAACTCAACAGTGAATAACTTCAAAGTGGGTAACTGATAAATTGTATTATGCAAAAAATTGATAAATTGATAGTCCCCAAACTAAAACTGCTAACAAAATTGCGGTGAATACGCCGGCAGAGCCTAAGTCTTTTGCCCTGCCAATAAGTTCATTATATTCAGGAGTCGTCGCATCAGAGATTGCTTCAACAGCAGTATTAAGCAGTTCCGCAAATAATAAAAATAGCAAACAGCCAATGAGTATGAACCCGTGTGTTAACGATTGTGCAATATACAAGCTTGAAGGGCTCAACAGCGCGGCAATAACCGCATATTGCCTAAACCCCGATTCATACCTCCATGCTGCTTGGTAACCTTTTAGCGAACATAAAATAGCGCGAGGTAAGCGCTTCACTCCAGACTCATTCTTACCAATATTCGGTGTGTTTTTGTGCATACTATTAATACCAAGTTATTGAGCAAAACCAACGAAATTGAAGCCAGTGTTATTCATCACCTATCGTTTCTTATATTTCGACTTACGTGGCTTTGTGTCTGTTTGAGCAACATCTGCACTAGCCGTTTGCCCACCTTTGATATTATGCGGTTGGTTATCGCTAAAGCGTGTTAAACCTTGTTGATGTTTAGGTGTTTTTGAATTTTTACCTTTGGCATATGCTTTGTTAGCAGAGCGTTTAGCAAATTCTTTTTGTTCGTTACCTTTAAGCTCACCGCGGCTCTCAAAAGGTACCAAACACTTTGGTCCGTTGCCAATAAGATGTGGCTTACCCATTTCAATCAGTGTTTTACGTAACAATGGCCAATTGGCAGGATCGTGATAACGCAAAAATGAACGATGTAATCGACGATGAATTTCACCTTTAGGTACTTCAACAATTTCGCTTTTATGATCCACTTTATGGATCGGGTTTTTATTTGTATGGTACATCGTCGTGGCATTAGCCATAGGCGACGGATAGAAGTTTTGAACTTGATCTAGCTTGAAGTTACGCTCCTTTAACCACAACGCAAGGTTGAGCATATCTTCATCATTCGTCCCTGGGTGAGCGGAGATAAAATAAGGGATCAGAAATTGTTCTTTACCCGCCTCTTTTGTGTACTTATCGAACATTTCTTTGAAACGGTCATAAGTACCCATACCAGGCTTCATCATTTTGTCCAACGGCGCTTTCTCGGTATGTTCAGGTGCAATTTTTAAATAACCACCAACGTGATGCGTGACTAATTCTTTCACATAATTAGGGTCTTCAATAGCTAAGTCATAACGCACGCCAGAGGCAATCAGTACTTTTTTCACACCCTCAACATTTCGGGCTTTCTTATACAATTCAACCGTTGGTGTCTGATCGGTGTCTAAGTGCCCACAAATCTCAGGCCATACACAAGATAATCGACGGCACGTTTGCTCCGCTTTCGGGCTTTTGCAGCGCAATTTATACATGTTCGCAGTTGGGCCACCGAGGTCTGAAATAACGCCAGTAAAACCGGGAACCTTGTCGCGTATTTGTTCTATTTCACGAATGATAGATTCTTCAGAACGACTTTGAATAACGCGTCCTTCATGCTCAGTGATAGAGCAGAATGTGCAGCCACCAAAACAACCACGCATAATGTTTACCGAGGTTTTAATCATATCGTAGGCAGGAATTTTTAATTTCCCATAACTCGGATGCGGTATACGTGCATAGGGTAAATCGAAAATGGCATCCATTTCTTCTGTTTCCAGAGGAAATGCGGGTGGATTTATCCAAATAATACGGTCACCGTGACGCTGCGCTAACGCGCGAGCACAACCAGGATTAGTTTCTTGATGCAGTATTCTTGATGTATGCGCGTAATGGGTTTTTTCCGCTCTTACCACATCGTATGGAGGCAGTAATACGTAGGTTTTTTCCCACGGTTTGCGACGAGTTGTTTTAGAAGTGAAAGGCTGTATTACAATAGGTTTTGCTTTCTCAGCGTCGATAGCCGCCTGTTTCTCTTCTTCACTTTGAATTGCGCACTTGTCCTCTATCATTTCATAAGGACTTGTAAGCGCTTCAATTTTGCCTATGGTATCGACATGAGTTGAGTTAACACCTTGCCAGCCAGGAAGCGCCTCTTTTCGAATAACAGCAGTGCCTCGAATATCTTGCATCTGGTCAATTGTTTCACCAGCGGCGAAGCGAGATGCCATTTCAAGTAGTGGTCGTTCGGCATTACCAAACATAAGCATGTCGGCTTTTGAGTCAAATAATACCGAGCGTTTTACTTTATCCGACCAATAATCGTAATGCGCTATGCGACGCAAACTAGCCTCAATACCACCTATAATAACTGGTTTCTTGTATGCTTCTTTACAACGTTGAGTATACACGGTTACCGCGCGGTCGGGGCGTTTCCCGCCGATGTTACCGGCTGTGTATGCGTCGTCATGGCGAAGCTTGCGTTCTGCTGTGTATCGATTGATCATCGAATCCATATTGCCAGACGTAACGCCGAAGAATAGGTTAGGTTCACCCAACTGCATAAAGTCGTCTTTTGAATGCCAATCAGGCTGCGAGATAATACCGACGCGATAGCCTTGCGCTTCAAGTGTGCGGCCAATAACAGCCATACCAAAGCTTGGATGATCAACATAAGCGTCACCTGTCACAATGATAATATCGCAGCTATCCCAGCCTAACTCATCCATTTCTTTGCGTGACATTGGCAAAAATGGTGCAGGGCTAAAACAAGATGCCCAATATTTTGGAAACGAAAACAATCCTCGTTCAGCCTTCATTCTTGGCGTTTCTGATTTTCTGGAAGAGGGCTTGATTGTTATCGGGTCGGTTGGCATATCTTTCTCTGTATTATAGTAAATTGCTAATGAATGCGTTGTTCAATGCTGAATAGGGTATGCGCTAAATCGCGTGTGAGCAGTATACCAGAGAATTTTTGATTAATATCCAGAATACGTCGAATGGGTTTTTGTGCATTTTGAAATGAAAGGCAGTCCATAAATAAAAGCAGATTTATTAATTGCTCAATCATTATAAAACTAGCGATTTTTGGTCGCAGATTAGTGTAGTGACCTACCTATTATTTTATCCACGGTGTTAACAAAACCAAAAAATCAGTGAGACGCTATGTTGGTGGATATTTTATAAGCTCTTTAAATAAACTTATTCAAATAAAGTCTTCAAGGAAGCGCTTCAAACAAGCTCTTTAAACAAGCTCTTCAAACAAGCAGTGCCTTCGCTTTCATTTGCTCATAAAAAGGCATAACCTCCTCAACAACAGCTAGTTGCGCGGGTGTTAGATTCAATGTTTGTTTTTTAGCTTCAGCAAAACGTGTTGATTTATTAACACTGTGATACCAATGTTCAGCCCAAGCACCGTCACTGTCTCGTCTTCCGGCTGGCCAATTAAGCATGGCATGTTTCGTTGCTTCTTCGCATTCAATATTTAATGCTGCGCACATAGCGGGAATGACTTTTTCTGGGGTATTTAATACAGCCATCGAATCAACAATTGGAATATTTTGCCCGGTTAATTCACAAATGGCTTGATATAGTTCGAACTGACGCTTTATACCAATGTCTTCTGCGCAGCATTCGCCGCGGCTATTAGTGTAGGAATTGACAACGAAAGCAGGATCACGAATTAACATGCAATGACGTAAATTTTTGGTCCAATGCAAGTCACAATTCTCCAGCATGTGCTGTGTCATGTGCTTTTGATATTGCAGTGGCCGGTCACAAAAACCTTCGCTCATGTTTTTAGCTACTTCTTCAAAGCTGGCCGGTTGTGACGCCAGAACTTCATCAAACATAGGGTGTGGACTTTGAGTTTTATGCAAATAATAGGCATAAAATGGCTCGTCTACAACGCGACAATCAGGCCTGTTTTCCCAGCTTCTCATCATCGCTGTTGAAATATTGCGTGGCCCGGACCACATTGCAATTCTTAACGTCATTCATTTCTCCTTTTTTTACTCTAGCTCTCAATAAGCTCTAGCTCTTAATCAGCTCTAGCTCTCAATCAGCTCTAGCTCTCAATCAGCTCTAGCAGCTCTGCGCCGCATGGTGTTGCTCAATTAGATAAACGTAAAGCTTCTCAAGGTGTTTGGTAACGGTATGCGAGCCCTCACCAATTTTTCGGCCATCTACTTCTGATACAGGTGTCAAGCCAGCGAATGTACCAGTAATAAATGCCTCATCAGCAGCATATACGTCGGCTAGGGTGAAGTTTTTCTCATATACGGGAACGCCATTATTTTTACAAACGTTGATCACGTTTCTGCGGGTTATTCCATCAAGGCAGAAATCACCACTGGAGGTCCACACTTCGCCATCACGCACTATAAAGAAATGCGTAGAATTACAGGTAGCGACAAATCCGTGTGGGTCGAGCATTAAGGCTTCGTCTACTTGTGCTTTAGCAGCCTGAATACAGGCAAAAATACAGTTGAGTTTGGAATGTGTATTAAGTTTTGGATCTTGCACGTCAGGGTATCCTCGCCTCACATGAGAAGTGAATAACCTAACACCATCGCCTTCTGCTAGTGCTAAGGCCTTTTTATGTTCAGCGATAATAACGATGGTAGCAGGTGAAATTGTTACGCGTGGGTCTTGATAAGGTGTGGCCTTTATCCCTCGGGTAACCATTAAACGGACGTGCACTCCATCATGCATATCATTGGCATCACACGTGTCGTAAATACGTTTAACTAAGGCTTCTTTACTAACACCAATATCCATGTCGAGGGCTTTAGCACCATCGTATAAGCGACGCATGTGTTGTTCAATAAAGGCAAGGTAACCTTTATGCAGCCTAATGCCTTCCCAAACACCGTCACCTAAAATAAAGCCACTGTCGAAAACTGATATTTTGGCGTCTGCTCTAGGGAAAAGCTCATCATTGATATTGATTAAGATGGTTTGATTACGCGGATCGTCTTGGTACTGATGAGTGCCTTTCGCCATTTTTTTATACCTATATTAATAGTGGATGTTACGAAGCTAGCAGTGTCTTAATGCCTCGTATTATAATTTTCGTTGCGTTTCAAGTTTGTAAAAAACAAATCGTAGTTGTAATAAGGTAGTCAAAATCTCCACAAATTGAAATACTTACATAAATAAACTTTTATTTGAGGAGGAGCGCAACTATAGTAACCGTCTTTGTAAATTATTTACTGTTACTTACTTAGCATTAACCAATAGGAAAAGTCATGTTATCGATAAAGCATTTATTGAGTCTGTTTGTTGTCTCCTTATTTTTGGGCGGTTGCGCTAGTTACGACTATCCAAGCCAAGTTAACATTGGTGATACCATGATTGAAGCTTCTGGTGAGAGTTTAGACGGAGATGTTATTGTTATGCCAAAGGATTTTTTGGGCGAGCAAACACTCTTATTATTTGGTTATGTTCAGGATTCTCAGTTTGATATTGACCGTTGGTTAATTGGCTTAGACATGACTGAAACGCAAGTGGCGGTTTATGAAATCCCAACGATTGCAGGCATGTTGCCAAGAATGTTCAAAACCTTCATCGATGGAGGCATGCGTAAAGGCATACCCAAGCAACTCTGGAAAGGCGTTGTAACAGTTTATGCTGACGGCGACAAAATACAGCGTTATACGGGTAATCAACGCCCCAATAATGCGCGTGTTATGCTGTTAGATGCTGATGGTAAAGTGTTATATTTTTACGCCGATGGATTCTCAGTAGATGCACTCAAAGCAGTAAAAGCACTTGTAAAAAGTTAGATCGTATTTTAGCAGATTAATGTGTAATCTTTACTATTAACGATCATTTGATACTCATTTAGAATGGAATTCTATGCAAGAGAATATACCGCAGGATAAAGAGCCTTCAGCCCAAGATAAAGGGCCTTCAGCGCAGGATAAAGAGCC
>JBLIKA010000092.1:0-13623 GCA_047637355.1 Glaciecola sp.
GAATGAGTTTTGTTATCGGTATAATCGCCGTTTTGTGGAAAAACAAATACCTAACCGATTGTTAAACTTGGCAATTATTCATACTCCTTTAAAATCAACCTGAGTTAAATGGAGAAGCATGTTTTTTTTTGTTAAAGTACTCGCACTATGAAGATCAGTATTTTCGGTATGGGATATGTGGGGGCTGTCTCCGCTGCGTGCCTGAGCAGCGACGGACACACCGTGATTGGTGTCGACCCTAATCCCACTAAGGTGGACCTTATCAATCAGGGTTTGGCTCCGGTTATCGAAAAGGATCTGGAAGCGCTGCTTGTAACAGGCGTCACTAGTGGCCGATTAGAGGCGACGAGTGATGCGGAGTACGCGGTCACTAATACAACGATTTCCTTTATTTCCGTTGGTACCCCCAGTCAAGCAAATGGGAACTTGGATCTATCCTTTGTCGAGAGAGTGTGTCAAGACATTGGCTCTGTGTTGCGAAATAAGGACGATTTTCACGTCATAGTGATACGCAGTACCATACTGCCAGGCAGTATGCGTGATGTTGTTATCCCCACTCTCGAAAAGATTTCGGGTAAAAAAGCGGGCGCCAATTTTGGTGTTTGCAATAATCCCGAGTTCTTGCGAGAAGGTACTGCGATATACGATTACTATAATCCGCCTAAAACAGTTATTGGAGAAATTGGCACAACAAGTGGAGAGTTGCTAGCTAGGCTATATAGTGACCTCAGTGCTCCACTCATTCGGACCGACATCGAAACTGCGGAAATGGTGAAATACACCGATAATGTATGGCATGCGGTTAAAGTAGGTTTTGCCAATGAAATTGGCAATCTTTGTAAAGCCATCCGTCTCGACGGCCAAGACGTCATGGATATCTTTTGTCAGGACACGAAGCTTAACCTGTCATCCTACTACATGAAGCCGGGCTTCGCATTTGGCGGTTCCTGCCTACCTAAAGACGTACGGGCACTTAATTATAAAGCGAAGTCGCTCGATCTAGAGCTTCCAATTATTGGTAACATCCTCACTAATAACGCCAAGCAAATTGATCGTGGCGTAGCGATGATTACGGATAAGGGCAACAAGAAAGTCTCGATACTGGGCATTAGTTTCAAGGTAGGGACCGACGACTTGCGAGAAAGTCCGCTGGTTGAAGTGGTAGAGCGCCTGATCGGGAAGGGGTATGAACTGTGCCTATATGATAAAAGCGTAAACCTCGCAAGACTGACAGGCGCCAATAAAGACTATATCATCAATGCTATTCCTCACATTTCCTCGCTGATGGTGGAAACGCTCGACGAAGCAATTTCCCATGGGCAGACCATTGTCATTGGTAACGGCGCGAACGAATTTAAAAATATTATGGCCATGACGAACGAAGAGCAGGTGATTGTTGACTTAGTCGGAATAGTCAATCATCGCAGTATTGCAGGGCGGTATGATGGCATCTGCTGGTAAGCGAATCCTCTTTATAGTTGAAAATCTTCCTTCTCCATTCGATCGCCGAGTTTGGCAGGAGGCGACAACGCTGCATCAAAATGGATACCAAGTTACTATTATCTGTCCTACTGGCAAAGGTTATGAAGAAAAGTATGAATGCCTAGACGGGATCCATATCTATCGGCATCCTTTACCGCCGGAGGCTGAAGGTGCCTTAGGCTACGCACTAGAATACAGTGTGGCGTTATATTGGGAGTTTTACCTGTCGTTCAAAGTATTATTCAGCCATGGCTTTGATGCAATTCATGCTTGTAATCCACCGGACTTGATCTTTCTTGTCGGCGGATTTTTCAAATTCTTTTTTCACAAGAAGTTTCTTTTTGACCACCATGACATTAACCCTGAACTCTATGAAGCTAAGTTTGGCCGGCGCGATTTTTTCTATCGGTTGATGCTACTTTGCGAGAGACTCACGTTCAAAACAGCTGATATATCTATCGCCACCAACGAATCTTATAAGCAGATAGCCATAGATCGCGGCGGTATGCACCCCGACAAAGTGACAGTTGTTAGAAGCGGTCCGAAACTTAGTCGATTAAAGATCATTGAGCCAGTACTCGCCCTTAAAAAAGGCCGAAAATATCTAGTCGGTTATGTTGGAGTGATGGGCAAGCAAGAAGGCATCGATTACTTGCTGCGAGCTCTGCAATATATTGTAGAACATAAGAACCGAACTGATGTGCACTTCGGGCTGGTAGGAGGCGGAACAGAGCTTGCTAGCCTACAGGCCTATGCGAAGGAGTTAGGGGTAGAGAACTATGTTACGTTTACCGGACGCGTTTCAGATCAGCAGATGCTGGAAATGCTTAATACAGCAGATGTCTGTGTAAATCCTGACGTGGCCAACGAGATGAACGATAAGTCCACAATGAATAAAATCATGGAATATATGGCGTTGGCCAAGCCCATTTTGCAGTTCGATTTAAGCGAAGGGCGCTTTTCAGCTCAGGAGGCATCTCTCTATGCACGCAGGAATGATACGAAAGACTTAGCGGAGAAAATACTCTTGTTACTTGACGATCAGATAAAGCGAAAGGCTATGGGTGATTTTGGTCGCAATCGCATTATTACTGAACTAGAATGGAAATATGAAGAGCCGAAATTGCTCGAGGCTTATCGGCTGTTGTTTTTATAGCCATTAAGAAGTCTGTGGACATAGCTGAGCAGTCTAGTTGAGCCCGCCTATATCAATTATTAATACCAGCTAGCCAGCAATTAATCCAGCTTTAGGGTTTAAAGTTTCTTTACTAATTCAGACGCCTCATCAGAGTCCACAAATGTCGCATCGTTAGCAAGAGATTTTTCTAGTTCCATTTTGGCAGATGTATTACCCCAGAGCCTGTAATACATCATCCCCAAATAGAATCGAAATATACGTTCACCACCATCTGCCTCAACTGCTCGGTTTAGCACTCGCTTAGCACTAACGTAATCTTCCATGTAATAGTATAGCCAGCCACGAGTATCCAACAGTACAGCTTTATTGGTATCTTCGAACTTACTGGTTAAGTGAGACGCGTGAGTAAAGCTTTCCTCACTGGGAAAGTAATCTATTAGAAGCATGGCCAGGTTGTTAGATGCAATCACTTTATCTCCGTCGATGGCCAACACTGTGTTGTAGCTATCTACCGCGTCTTGGTATCGCTCCAAAGCTTCCAGTAATCCCGCTTTGAGATTCAATAGCTAGACATTTGTTGGCGACAACTCCAGGCCATCGTCATACGCTTTAAGCGCAGCGAGCAAGTCACCTTTTGCTTGAAGTGCTCCACCCAGCGCGACGTGAGCGGACCCGAGTTGGGGGGTGATTAGAAGTGCAGCTCGATAGCTCTCTATCGCGGCGTCAAAATCCCCGGAGCTCAGATACACAGAACCCTTTAGTTCGAGTGGATGTACTTGCTGCGGGTAAGCTTCTATATGCTTCAACAAGTACGCCTCTGTGCCACTGACTTCTCCTGTTACGAACATTGTATTGACGAGATATGAAAGCGCCTCGACTGCACTTGGCCTAAGCTGAAGGACTTTCTCAAACGCTGTTATTGCAGCGTGATATTCCTTACTCGCGCAAAGCGCACGCCCCCTTAGGTAAATACCTCGTGCTAGCTGCTGGTTTTGCTTTTCTAGTTCTCTTGTGAAGGCTAATGCGTCATTCCAGCGTTGCTGCAAAATATAAGATTCGATCAATAAAACATGAGCACCTGCATTTTCCGGAAATTTTTCCAGATGGCTTGTCAGTATTGGCTCTGCGGCAGTGTAGTTGCCCTGGTTGATCAACAGCTGAGAGATTTTTTGCACTCCAGAAGCGTTGTCGGGCTCTAGCTCAAGTACATTACGATAAGCATCAAAGGCAAGGTCTATAGAATCATTTGCCGTATGTGCTTGACCGAGGGCGAGAACAGCCGTAACAGAGGACGGATCAGATTTTATAACCGCGCGGAGATCTGAGATCGTGCCCACAGTATTATTGTCTAAAAGCCTAAAGGTTGCTCTAAGCTGTAGTGTGATCGGATTGTTCTCTTCTATTCTCAATATCTCATCTACCATTGCCTCTGAGGTGGGGTGATCCTTATCGAGTGTCCACGCCAAAACGGCAATACTGCCGCGTGCGGCTTGTGCATCAGCACCATCTACATCAAGCGTGATAACTTCTCGAAAACGTTGTTGCTATCCGCTCGTCGCTGCGCGCCCATATACATTTGCGCTATTGAAAACATTGCCTATATTCTTCCGGATGATCTACATTAAAGCATTTAATCGTGCTTTCTGGAATTTTCAGCAAGCCCTCAAGCGCCATCAATTGGGCGAGCCAGACCTTGAACTCAACATTACTAGGAGGAGATTTGGCGAAGTTGAAGTGGTCAACTAAATCTGTACACAAACAGGAGCGTTTTTATGCCACCAATTCGGCTTTTGCTGGGGTCATATAATTGTTGTAGCTATGTCCGCGTTTTGTACTGTAATGCTTCAAGATATAACGGAGCACGTCTTGCTCTGCTTCTTCAAAATGGTTGTAGCCATGCTTTGGCATCCACTCTGTTTTATAACGTCTTAAGAAACGCTCCATTACACAGCAAAGTGGTTTAACGATATTGTGCTCTCTCGATAAGGCTTCAATTAACGCTATCGTTTGATGTTGTCCTGCATCAAGAGAGCGGTTGTAGATTCAAGTGTTCAAAGCAACAGTTATACTAAAACACTGATTTGCATGAGGACATTTTATGAAACGTATCAAACGCACATTTACCCCAGAAGAGAGATGTCTTGTTTTCGATTTGTGGAAGTAAGGAGTTGGTTTCAGTGATATTGGGCGCGTTATTGAGGCAAAACCTGGTTCAATTTTTACGGCCCTTCGAGAAACTGATGGTATTAAACCTAAGCCTAGAAGCAGGAACATTAAACATCTAATACTTGAGGAGCGGGAAGAAATCCGAGTTTCACTTTCCGCAAAAATGAGTATTCGCGGGATAGCTCGTCAGCTTGAACGGTTACCTTCAACTATTTCTAGAGAAGTAGCACGCAATAGAGGACGTCGCTATTACAAGGCAGTTGATGCAGACCGACGCTCATAAAGAATGGCAAAACGTCCAAAGTTAGGGGCACTAGAAGTTAACGCTGAACTTAAGAAGTTGGTCATTGATAAGTTAGAGTTGTTACGGTCTCCAGAGCAAATATCAGGCTGGCTGCGAGTCGAATACTCAAGACGTAAGAGCATGCACATCTCGCATGAAACGATTTATAAGTCTTTATACGTCAGGTCAAAAAATATTATTCATCATTCATTTACTGAGTATCTTCGCAGGAAGCACCCAATGCGCCACAGTCGTTTCCATTCAAGAAGTGGCAACAGAGGCTTTATTAATATTGTTAATGGTGTGTCTATCCATGAGCGCTCAAAAAACATAGACAATCGAAAGTCACTTGGACATTGGGAGGGGGATTTAGTATCAGGTACTGGCAATACTCACATTGCCACACTCGTTGATCGAAAATCTCGCTATACAATTATATTGAAGTTAGCAGGTAAAGATGCCAGCTCAGTTCATGCAGCACTATTGAATACATTTACTAAAATGCCAATCGAATATCGGAAATCCCTAACTTGGGACAGAGGAATGGAATTGGCAAAACATGCTGATTTAACTAAAGAAATTGGCTTGCCCGTATACTTTTGTGATCCACAATGCCCATGGCAGAGAGGCACCAATGAGAACACCAACAGCCTTATTCGGCAGTACTTCCCCAAAAAGACAGATTTATCACCCCATTCTCAAGAAAAACTAAACGAGGTAGCGACTCAATTAAATCAAAGGCCACGGAAGACATTGAAATTTAAAACACCATCAGACATGGTTGAAAAGAGTGTTGCGATGATCACTTGAATCTACAACGGGCTCCTTTGCCAAAGAAACGAAGTGAAGTGAAGTATTCGTTTATTACACGATAGAATAAGAACTAGCCTGTGCGTTTAATGTGCAGGCTTCTTAGTGTACAAAGAAACAATTATTACAGTTACCAGAAGCGTCAAACGGATAAACCTGATGACCTAACGCATCAGGAGATGCTGGAATGGGTAAAAGATATCGCCAAGCTCAGCGATAATACCTACGGAGAACGACGTATTCAAAAAGTATTGAATATACTGAGCTTTCCAGTGAGTCGCAGGAAAACAGCCCAATGGATGAAAGAAGTAGGCGTGTGGGTACGGTATAAAAAGAAATATAAAGCCACCACCAACAGTGACCATAAAAAGCCCATTTATGGCAATGTACTTAAGCAAGACTTTTCCGCACAAAAGCCTGACCAAGCTTAGGTACAAGATATCACCTACGTTTGGACATCAGAAGGCTGGTTGTATTTAGCTGTGGTGATTGATTTATATTCACGCAAAGTTGTCGGCTGGTGTATAAGTTCAAGAATGAGGGCCAGTTTGGTGTGTGACGCATTAACCATGGCAACGACAACCAAAGGCAGGATTGATTGTGCTCTCAAAATAAGGTGTGTAATATGAAAGTAACGCTTATCGCCGCCTTATCAAGACACATGGCTTTATTGGCAGCATGAGTAAAAAAGGATGTTGCTGGGTCAATGCTGTAGCAGAAAGTTTCTTTGGAAGCCTAAAACAAGAGCGAGTGCATTGGCGTAATTACTCAACCCAATTTAGCGCCTAACAAGATATCTTGAATTGCATAACCATGTGGTACAACAGCCATAGACTTCATTCGTATTTGGATTACCAAAGCCCTAATGACTTTGAAAGACAAAACAATGATTTACAAAAAGTAGCTTAACTGGGGTGGTCGTATTAGGTTGACCACGTCAGGCCAATGTGATGGTTGTCTTAGTTGATCACAAGGAATTTAAAACTACCGACAGCTCACAATTTTCTTTAAAAGTAGTTATTGACACTCGCGGAATTATTTGGAGTAGGAAACGTATGAAAGTAACAGAATTTAAATTAGGAGTTATAGGTTTAGGCTATGTAGGACTTCCTTTAGCTGCTGAGTTTGGGAAAAAATATTCAACACTGGGCTTTGATACCAACTTATCACGTATTGAGGCTCTTCTATCCGGACATGACTCTACCCTTGAAGTCAGTGATGACGAATTAAAAGGGTCGCCATTTTTAACCTACTCTTCAAATAAAAGTGATTTAGCAGATTGTAATGTCTACATAGTAACTGTGCCAACACCTATTGATGAGCATAAAAATCCAGATTTAACTCCTTTAATTAAAGCCAGTGAAATGTTAGGTGGCGTAGTAAGTAAAGGAGATATTATTATTTACGAATCAACAGTTTACCCTGGTGCTACTGAGGACGTTTGTATTCCTGCAGTTGAACGGGTTGCTGGTCTAAAACTTAATCTAGATTTTTTTGCCGGTTATTCACCAGAACGTATTAATCCTGGTGATAAGGAGCATAGAATTACAGATATTTTAAAAGTCACCAGTGGTTCAACGCCTGCAATAGCTGAAAAAATAGACCAAATTTATAAATCAATTATTACAGCGGGTACCTATAAAGCGTCATCAATAAAAGTGGCAGAAGCCGCGAAAGTTATTGAAAATACTCAAAGAGACGTAAATATCGCATTAGTAAATGAACTAGCAATTATCTTTAATAAGCTCGGCATTGATACATTAGACGTTTTAGAAGCGGCTGGTACCAAATGGAACTTTTTGCCTTTTAGACCAGGTTTGGTTGGCGGGCATTGTATTGGTGTTGACCCGTATTATCTAACCCATAAAGCCGAATCTATTGGTTATCACCCTGAAATAATTCTTGCAGGGCGGCGATTAAATGACAGCATGGGTAAGTATGTAGTTGCAGAATTAATAAAATCAATGCTTAAAAAACGAATTCATATCCATGGTTCGCATGTATTAATACTTGGTTTAACATTCAAAGAGAATTGTCCTGACATTCGTAATACTAAAGTGATTGATATTGTCGCTGAGCTAGAAGAGTACAGTGTTAACGTTGACGTACATGACCCTTGGGCTTGTGCTGATGCCACACGTCATGAATATAGTATTGAGCTAGTTGCCACACCTAAAACAAACCATTATGACGCTATTATCTTAGCTGTTGCTCATAACCAGTTTAAAGAGTATAGCAAAGAAGAATTTGATGATTTAGTAAAAGACAAATCTGTTATTTATGATCTTAAGTATACATTACCTAAATCAGTTGTTGATTTACGACTGTAGTTAGCAATAATTTTTCGGAGAATTACTATGTCGGCCTTTGACGATACAAAAAAAAGTTTACAAGAAAGTAGTAAAACGTGGCTTATCACGGGGGTTGCAGGTTTCATTGGTTCAAATTTATTAGAAACATTGCTTAAGTTGAATCAGAGAATTATTGGTTTAGATAGTTTTTCGACAGGCCACCAGAAAAACCTGAATGAGGTAAAAACACTTGTATCTGCTGATCAATGGGAGAGCTTTAGTTTCATCGAAGGTGACATAAGAAACGTTGAAACATGCCAACAGGCTGTAACCGGAGTAGATTACATCCTGCATCAAGCCGCCTTAGGTTCGGTCCCTCGCTCGATTAGTGATCCTGTCTTAACAAACAGCGCAAATATCGATGGTTTTCTAAATATGTTGACGGCAGCAAAAAACGCAAACGTGAAATCCTTTGTTTACGCAGCATCAAGTTCAACTTATGGCGATCATCCAGCTTTGCCAAAGGTAGAAGACGTTATTGGTAAACCTTTATCTCCTTATGCAGTCACCAAGCTTGTAAATGAACTATATGCAGATGTGTTTTTTAAGACTTATCAGTTTAAGAGTGTAGGTTTGAGGTATTTTAACGTATTTGGTCCTAGACAAGATCCTAATGGAGCTTACGCAGCAGTTATACCTAAATGGACCGCTGCGATGATAGCTAATGAGGATGTATTCATAAATGGTGACGGACAAACTAGTCGTGATTTCTGCTTTATAGACAACGTCGTTCAAGCCAATATTTTATCCGCTACAACAGAGATTGCACAAAACGAGGTTTTGAACGTTGCGCTTGGCGATAGAACAACTTTACTTGAGTTGTTTAAGGGTATTAAACATGCTCTTACGGAAAATGACACTGTGTACAATAAGGAGGCTGTTTTAAGAGAGTTTCGCGCGGGTGACGTTAGGCATTCTCAGGCAAATATTGATAAGTCGAAACAATTATTGGGCTACTTACCAACCCATAGAATAGAGCAGGGTTTAAGTGAGACAATCAAATGGTACGTAGAATGTAGTACTTAAAAAACCATCAATAATTAGAGAACAAACAATGTATCAATTGGTTCAGATGAAAAAGGTGAGTTAAGTAAAACACACGGCATCACCACAAAAAGAAAATTTTGCGCAAAAAGCCATAACTGCAGTCAAATTCACAGTGATTTTTAGGGCGCTTGCCCAAGTAATGTCACTGGTAACAATTGTTGTTTTGGTCAGAGTCTTATCTGAGTATGACTACGGTGTATATAGTTTGTTATATACAATGATTGCGGTTATTGGAATGCTATTTTCTTTCGGCATAGCTAATACTTTACAACGCTATATTCCTGATTACTATAGTCGGGGTGAGTTTCATATTGCTCACAAAGTCCAGAAGGTATCTTCCGTAATCAGACTTTTTTCTAATATTTCTATAATTTTCATTTTTATCGCATGTTGGAAAAATATAGGAACCAAAGAAGGCCGGGGGGGGGGAATGCTATTGAAATGTTCCCACCATATGGGTTCTTTAAGGTATTCATTGCTGGAAAAGAGAAAGACGCGGTTTCAGCGATGGAAAAGTGGTACTACAAACGTATTGTTAATGACAAACTATGCTTAGTATTTAAATAAAATGGTGGGATGGCTGGAGGTTCCCTTTTTAGGGAAATTGAAAAACAGCACCTGAAGAATGGTATTGAACTATCTACTGATATAGCAAACGCCGACTTTTTTATTGTAAGAAGGGCAATAATAAAACGTGCAAATAAAAGGTTTGCACTCTTGAAATCAATTTATTAAGGTAAGTTGTATTACGCAAGGATAGCGCAGGAAGGCAAATAATTCGTATTAGTAGATGGCCATCATCGAGTAGCTGATTTAGCTGCATATGGCAGAAGAGAAATACTGTCTGCTGTATCAGAACCATTGTTCCACATTGTAATAAGACGAATTATAATTAGATTAATCCATTCAAAAACAAGTATGAATAGGAGAAATACATAATGAAATTGCTTTGTGTACAACAACAATTCGTTGATTCGGGGAAAGCAAATGTTATTCAAATATCACATATGTGTGCTGCGTTTGCCGAACTGGGGATAGATGTCACTATAGCTGTACCTACTAACGGTATGAATGCTGCTGAGATTATGGCGAAGTATGAAAAAATTCTTGATAAAAAAGCAAACTTCAAAGTGGTCACTTATGATAAAAGATATTTTTTTGGTCGGTTTTCTGCCGTTGGTACTTATTTTTCAATTCGAAAGTTAATCAAGCACGTAGAAGTAACCCATTGTTATATAAGAAATTCGTTGTTAATTAGTATAATGCTAAGGAATAAAATTGATGTTATTTATGAGGCTCATAATTCTAGAATTCATGACAACCACCTTTTAAATATATTGCTATCCGCAAACCTGATTCGCATGAGTAGAAAAAGTGGCATTGCTAGTTTTGTTTCTATTAGTCAGGCATTAGGTGATTATTGGGTAAACAGAGGAGTGCCCAAAGAAAAATCTATTGTATTGCACGATGCCGTTGATACCGTCGCTTATGAAAAAATTCCTGATAAGAATAGCTTGCGTTGCAAACTAAACTTGCCAATTAAAATGAAAATAGTTGCCTACACTGGAAGCTTATACGCTGATAGAGACATTGTTAAAATACTGGAGCTTTCCCGACTAAATCCCAATGTGTTTTTTCTTGTGGTTGGCGGGCCCAAACAAGTGGCTACTGAGTTTACTAGCCAAGCCATAGCTCAGAATCTAAATAACGTTATGTTTGTTGGCCCAGTAGGCCATGCAGAAGTAAAAACCTACCTTTTCGCATCCGATATTTTATTAATGATTTGGAGCAATAGAGTTAGGACTATGAACTATTGTTCACCGCTTAAAGTCTTCGAATATATGGCGGCGGGCAAAATCATTGTTGGGCATGGCTTTCAAACAATTCATGAAGTATTGACTGATGGAGAAAACGCGTTACTTGCTGATCCAGATTCATTTGGCGAATTGTGCGACAAATTGGATGAAGCGATTGGCATGCCGGAAGTAAATAGTTTGTCCAAAGCATCAAGGAAATTAGCGTTTGAGAAATATTCTTGGAATAGTAGAGCTTTAGAAATTCTAGAATTTGTGAAGAGCGACTATCAGCACAAACTAAATCCCAATGTAAAGAAAAGTTGAAGAACAATGTTTTCTGCTATTTTTATGTCTTTAACGGCACTAGCTATAGTGCCGTTGTTATTCTTGAACCCGAGAGTTTTGTTGTCGGTAACTACTATACTACTTGTAGTTCAGCTTAATTGGTTTGTTAGGTTTACCTCTGCTCCCAATATTGTTGGTCAAATTGGATTACTTCTAGGTTGTCTGTTGGGCGGAAGAGTTCTCATATATTTAATGTTCACCAAAAAGTTGAGAAAGGGGCCGCTAGCCAATTTTGTATTGTTGATTATATTGTTGATTATATTGACAGTGTTTTCTGCACTTGTGAACGAAGAGAATATAATTCTCGGTTTGTTTGAACTTCGTTTTTATTATTTGAGTATTTTTTTAGCATTTGGCATATACATATATGGCGGAGAAAAAGTTTCAATCGATTTTTTTAAAAAATTTATAGTTGTGATAGCTGTTGTACAAATACCTATTACATTGATTCAATATTTGCTGGCTGGGGGAGGGGAATACAAAACGTTAGATATTGTCACTGGTACTTTTGCAGTTTATCCAGAGCTAATAAGTTGTCAGTTATTAGCAATAGGATTGTTATTACTAAACAAAATTAGATATAGAAAAAACATTCTAGCCTATAATAGTTATTTTCTAATGTTTATCTTACTGCTGCCTATTTTGTTATCTAATTCTCGTTCAGCTTCTGGTTTTCTTTTAATAGTGCTTATAATAACTTGGGGTATTGCAGTCAGAGGTCAGAGTATTAATTTGAGAGTTAAATCTCTTCTTGTTGTTGCCACTATATCGCTAATTAGCGTAGTTATTATGTATTATTTATTTTGGAACAACAGAGGGTTTAATTATCAGTTGAATCTAACTTTCGTGTTTGACTATTATATGAGACCGTCCTTGGATGATTATGATCGCTATTTGCGAGGGTCAGACCCAGTTATGGGACGCGCTAGAGCAATTGTTGAATCAATAAAGCTTATTAAGGAATCAACATCAAATATGCTACTTGGGTATGGGTCAGGTGCTGTTTCAGATTCTGCCTTTTTGGCAATGGAAGGAGAGAAATTTCAGGAGTTTGGCCCACTAGCTGGGCTGGGACGAAATCAATATTCAAAAATCATCGTGGAGAATGGTCTTATTGGGCTTTTACTTTTTTTGGGTTTTTTTATGTCTATTAATAAAAGTATAAGGAAGTTGGGCGCTCGGGGCATAGAAATTTTGGACGTGTATTATGTGCTGGTAACTATGATACTAATTATGTCATTTTATGGAATGACAATTGGAACATATATTTATGTAGTTGCTATTTCGATGCTCTTACCAATAATTCAAACTGAGAAAGATAAAATTCGACTGTAGGGACTAGATAACAATATGACGTGCTCAACCTAAAACGACCACCCCAGTTAAGCTACTTTTTAAATTATTGTTTTGTCTTTCAAAGTCATTAGGGCTTTGGTAATCCAAATACGAATGAAGTCTATGGCTGTTGTACTACATGGTTATGTCATTCAAGATATCTTGTTGGGCGCTAAATTGGGTTGAGTAATTATGCCAATGCACTCGCTGTTGTTTTAGGCTTCAAAGAAACAACTATTGAATATGTTAGGGCGCCAAGAGCTGCAGGTGAAACGAAATGGAACTATTGGCAACTCTATAAGCTCGCAATTGAAGGTATTATTTCTTTTATTTTGTTTCCCTTGAAAATTTGGTCCTATGTTGGTGCTAGTGTAGCCGTTGGTGCTTTTCTATATGGCGGTTTAATTATTATTAAAACATACATATTTGGTGCCGATACGCCAGGTTACCCTTAATTAATGGTCGTATTACTGTTCATGAGTGGCCTAATATTGTTGTGTCTAGGTGTAATTGGAGAATATTTATCGAAATAAAAGCCCGACCCACATATATAGTAATGGAGACTGTTGGATTTGAAGCGCCTGATATTGAATGTTAAACATCACTTCCAAATGTTGTTAAAATTTTTTAGTATTGTGGCGATAGCAACGCTTGTTCTCGGTGTAGTATTTTCCCTGCTGATTGCATGCAGACAAGCACACCACAACTAGCTAATTTCTTCGCTTATATACTTGCGCTGACCGTATCTTATTTTGGTCAGCGTTACTGGACTTTTTTTAAAATCAAATCAAAAAATAGCTTTAATGCGATATTGCGTTTTATTTGCGTTAGCTTTTTAGGCTATGCGCTCAATGCTGTATGGGTATATAC
>JBLIKA010000093.1:0-13119 GCA_047637355.1 Glaciecola sp.
TCACATTAAAAGACAGTAAAGCGCAAATTAAAACAGCTATGTTCAAAGGCGCAAATAGAGGAGTTAAATTCTCACCAAAGGCTGGTGACAAGGTTGTCATTCGCGGTAGCTTGAGTTTATATGAAGCGAGAGGAGACTATCAGCTAATTGGCGAACATATGGAGCCAGAAGGGCTCGGACAACTAAAACAAGCCTATGAAGCACTCAAAGCTAAACTATCGGCAGAGGGCTTGTTTGCAATGGCTGCTAAACAACCGCTACCAACTAATGTAAAGCGCCTAGGTGTGGTGACATCATCCACTGGTGCTGCTATACACGACATATTAAATGTACTAAAACGCAGAAATCCAAGTATTGAGGTTATTATCTATCCCAGTTTGGTGCAAGGTGCGACGGCGGCCAAAAGTATTGCAGAGCAAATTTATATTGCTAATAAGCGAGATGAAGTTGATTTGCTCATTGTGGGGCGTGGGGGTGGTTCGTTAGAAGATCTTTGGGCATTCAATGAAGAAATAGTTGCTTATGCTATATCTGAATCGAAATTACCTATCGTTTCAGCTGTCGGTCATGAAATAGATGTGACGATTGCTGATTACGTGGCTGATATGCGTGCACCAACACCATCAGCCGCTGCTGAATTAGTGAGTACTGATAAAAGCCAACTGCAGATACATATTCAACAGCAACAACATCGTTTATCACAAGTCTTTCAACAACATTTAAAGCGCATTGAATATAAATTACAGTTAATAGAGTCGAGACTTTCCAACGTGCACCCTACGGTACAAATTCGACAAGCTAATCAACATGCAGATAATTTAACGATGCGTTTGTCACAAGCAATCAATACAAAGCTGAATGACGTAAAAGGCAGAAGTAGCAATTTAACGTTACGTTTGCAGCATGCATCTCCAAACAATGCGATTAAAGAGAAAAAGCAGCAATTACAAAAAGTCAGCGACAAACTTCATTCAATACAACAAAGGCAACTGTCTGACAAGCGGTATCAATTGCAACGCATTGCTGACATTTTACATTCGGTCAGTCCACTGTCAACTCTGTCACGTGGTTATAGCATTGCATTCAAAAATGACAAGGTTGTGCGTTCCGTTGCCCAACTTGAAAAAGGCGACGTGATAGAAACCCGCATAAGCGATGGTAGCGTTATTGCAAAAGTTATGGAAATCACCCAAAAAAACCAATAATTTAAACGACATTTGCGACACCCTGTGCATTGTCAGGCGTCTGATTTATCTACCATTTATTTTCTTTTTATCTATAAAATTATCTGTTAACCTCTTGTACTATAGGAGCTTAGAAAGACAGATAGTTTTCCCTTTCAGTTCTCTTATCAGATAAAATATTCACGTTACCAAAATACACGAAGCGTATTAAAAATAATAATAAGGGATATAAATGCGAAGGACAACAGAGAATTTCAGCCAGCACTTCACGGAGAAGAAAGTGCGTGAAAAGACTGCGTTTATCCGAAAACGTTGTGCGATTTTGTCCTTCTTTGATAAATGCTTTTATTCTTTTGCGTTTTGCTTGTTACTTATGTCTCCAGTAAATGCGGCGGATTCTGTGAACGTTAAAAGCACGCAACAGACGACTGATATATTCAACAATACTGACATTAGTATATTTGCTGCTCATGTTACTGAGGAATTAGAGTACTCCTGCAAAACCAATTCGGAAATAATTTGTAAACTAAACGTTTTATCTCAAGCCGATTTATTAGCATCTTTGTATCAAGCTGACACATCAGGAAAAATCATATCGTCACTCAATGGCTCACAATACGAACTATTAATTGGTAGTGCAACAATAACAGACCACACCAATGGCAAGACCATCCAAGAATTGCGGTTAGAAGTGTCTGCACAGTGGCGCGGAATCATGCTAAGTGATGTCCAATTATCTTTAGTTTTAGAAAACAGCGTCACCAGTACAACTGAAAAAATAGCCACCGCAAGTAACCAACTATTGAGCCAATGGATTGAAAGCGCATCAAACAAAAAACTGTTTAGCGCTGAATATTTATATCAATTTTTAGGCGCTAGCGATTATACCAATGAACTCAAAGTACCCTACAAAATCGGTGACTTTAAGTTGTCACGTCAGCATCTATTCAACGACCCAATGAAAGGTATGCTGACCCGCTACATTCACAAAGATTTTGCGCTTGCGGTATTTGATGTTTATGTCTACCCATTGAAAACCAGTCATTCAGTTGAAATACAAAGTCAGAACGAATTGTTGCTGGAGCAACAAGATATCCGAGCGATAAGCAAAGCGCTTGGTAAAGACGCGTTAACAATGTCCGATATTTATGAATTAGAAAGTATTGCTGGTTTGCAAGATACTCGTGTATTTGCATTTGAAGCAAAACTACAAACTGATTCAGAACCGCTTTTTGCAACTCAATATGTTTACGTTAAAAACGACAAGGTAGTTAAATTTAGTATTAATGCTCCAGCTCGAATTACAAATAATTTAATTGCCGAGGCTATTAATGCGATTGCAGTGCCATCGGAGTCTTCATTCATGAAGCAAGTGCGTCAGCCTGATGCTGATAAGCCCAATTCAAACCCAACATCCGTTGCACCTTAAAAGTAGAACTTCTAGCGGTGGAGTGTTGTTTGAGTAAGGCTTCGGCTTCCCAAGTATCTTCTTGCCAGCGCAAACAAAGTTGAGTGCATTATCAAGAATAGCGCAGAGGTAGTTTTACGTCATCACGCGCAGCAAATGCCTGCATCCTTGTTCGAGCCAAACGGCAAACCAATTTGCTCTTTTTTGTGTCAACAAGTAAATATGTTAGAAACGCTGTTGTTCGTCATTTGCAAGCGTTAATAATCGAGCTTAACGTATCACATAATTAACCAGTTTTTTACATTTAACAATAATGAAGCTAAAGTGTCATCCACGGATATGGCGATTTACAAAAGAAGAACAATAATAATGAATAAAACTAAACTCTCACTTTTAGCCTCAGTCGTTATTGCGTTTTGCGCAGGCTGCTCGCCAAACAATACTAGTTCAACAGCAATTCAAAAAGCTCAATACACAGTAGATGACGCAAAGGCGTTCTTACAGAAAGTAGACAGCGAGATTACTCGCTTAAACAAACCGGCCTCTCATGCCGCATGGGCTTATGCAACCAACATTAATTATGACAATGCTCAGGTAGATGCTTATCTAGGCGAGCAATTATCAGTGATGTGGGCTAAATATGCTGTTGAAGCGGCAAAATTTAATGACCTAAAAGTAGATGCTGATACACGAAGAAAACTCAATTTATTAAAATCAGGCTTGGAAGTCGCACCACCAGCTGACCCGGCTAAGGCAGAACGTTTAGCTGCCATTGGCTCAGACTTGGCAGGCATGTATGGTGCGGGTAAATATTGTAGGACTGAAAACGAATGCTTTTCGCTGGTTGAAATGAGTGCCCAAATGGCAGTGAGTCGTGACCCAGCTCTGATGCTTGAATTTTGGAAAGGATGGCGCGAAGTCTCTGTGCCAATGAAAGAGATATTTGTTGAGCAAGTTGGCATTGCGAATGAAGGCGCAAAGGAACTAGGTTACGCCAATACATCCGAATTGTGGCGTGCTAAATATGATATGTCTGCAGAAGAGTTCCCCAAAGAGTTAGACCGTCTTTGGGGTCAAGTTCAGCCCTTCTATGAATCATTACATTGTCATGTAAGAGCACAGCTTTCTGAACATTATGGTGAGGATGTTGTGCCCTTGGATAAGCCAATTCCGGCACACTTACTTGGCAACATGTGGGCACAAAGCTGGGGTAATATTTACGACATCGTGAAGCCGGAGCAAGAAATGAATGTTCCTGATGTAACTAAGGCATTAGCTGAACAAGGTTATGATGAAATTAAAATGGTAAAACAAGCTGAAAGCTTCTTTTCATCTTTAGGTTTTGCGGCCCTTCCTGATACATTCTACGAACGTTCCATGTTTCAAAAACCAGAAGAGCGAGAAGTTCAATGTCATGCATCGGCTTGGAATGTAGATGAAACCGACGACTTGCGTATTAAAATGTGTATCCAGAAGACCGGTGAAGAGTTTAATGTTATTCACCATGAGTTGGGGCACAACTATTATCAACGTGCCTATAAAGACCAACCAATGCTATACAGAGGGTCAGCTAACAGTGGCTTTCATGAAGCAATTGGTGACACCATTGCGCTTTCAATTACGCCAACTTATTTACAACAGATCGGCTTAATAGATGAGATTCCAGACGAATCAAATGATATCGGAATGCTGTTAAAAGTAGCTCTGGATAAAATTGCGTTTATGCCATTTGGTTTAATGGTCGACCAATGGCGTTGGCAAGTGCTGGCAGGTGATATTACACCAGAACAGTATAATACTCTTTGGTGGGAACTACGGGAAAAGTATCAGGGAGTTGCCGCTCCTGTTGAACGTCCAAACAATGCATTTGACCCCGGCGCGAAATATCATGTGCCTGCAAACGTTTCATATACGCGTTATTTCCTAGCGCATATATTGCAGTTTCAATTCCACAAAGCGTTATGCGATATAGCTGGTAGTGAAGAAGCTCTGCATCGTTGTTCTATTTATGGCAGTGAAAAAGCAGGTGAAGCATTAAATAATATGCTGGAAATGGGTAAAAGTCGTCCTTGGCAGGAAGCGATGACCACATTGACAGGTACACCAAATATGGACGCTTCTACTATCGAAACCTATTTTTCCCCACTAAAAGAATGGTTGGATAAGCAAAATGAAACGCGCAATTGCGGTTGGTAAATTTTGACAACTCCATTTGAGGTGCTCTTTTCAGGGACTCCTCATTGGAAATAACAAACTAATATTAATTAAAAGTCATTAACGCCAGGTTCTGAATACAAAAGAGCCGTGCTTTTCTATTGAAAAGCACGGCTCTTATTAGTATTCAGTTCTTAAAATAGTGAAATGCAAACACCTATTTCTTTTTATGGAAAGTCATTAAACGTTTGCGCTTGCGTTCCTGCCCTACGGTTAACTTATTTACTTTGCCTTCAAATGGATTAGCACCCTCTTTGAATTCAATTCTGATCGGTGTTCCCATCGTTTTAAGTGCTTTACGAAAGTAATTCATTAAGTAACGTTTGTATGAATCAGGTAAATCTTTTAATTGATTACCATGAATGACAATAACAGGTGGGTTATAACCACCTGCATGAGCGTACTTCATTTTCACTCTACGGCCATGAATAAGGGGCGGCTGATGATCTGCCTGCGCCATTTCCATTATCTGCGTTAGCACTGATGTGTTAATGCGCACTGTAGCTGAATTATAAGCCTCTTGAACAGATTCAAACAAATGACCAACACCAGTGCCATGCAAAGCTGAAATAAAGTGTAAACGAGCGAAATCAACAAACCCTAATCGTCTGTCTAGTTCTCGTTTAATTTCTTCCTTTACATGAGTTTCAAGCCCGTCCCACTTATTTACTGCTAATACTAAGGAGCGTCCTGAGTTAAGCACAAAACCTAACAGTGATAAATCTTGATCAGTAATTCCTTCTCTAGCATCAATTACCAACAAAACCACATTCGACTCTTCAATCGCCTGCAACGTTTTTACAATAGAGAACTTTTCCACTGTTTCTGATATTTTCCTACGCTTTCTAACACCCGCAGTATCAATTAAAATATACTCACGGTCGTCGCGCTTCATCGGAACGAATATACTATCTCGAGTGGTTCCCGGTGAATCAAAAACGACAACCCGTTCTTCACCAAGAATACGATTAATAAGTGTCGACTTACCTACATTAGGCTTACCAACTATGGCTAATTTAATAGGTGAGTTTTGCAAACGCTCTAGCTTGGCATCAGGCTCTTCTTGTTCTCTTTCTTCTTCAATTATTTCCATATCAGGAAACAACTTTTCGAGTGGGGTTAAGACATGAGTCATCAACTGTGACACTCCACGTCCATGCGCAGCTGCAATTTGCAGTACCTCAGGAAAACCTAATTTGAAGAAATCAGCCGTTTCGCTATCACCATCAAGCCCGTCAACTTTGTTAGCGACCAAGTACATGGCTTTATTTTGTTTACGTAAGTGTTCAGCAAGACCAATATCATCAGGTGTTAACCCTGCTCTTGCATCAACTAAAAATAAGACCACATCAGCTTCGTCAATAGCTAATAATGATTGCTCTGCCATAGCAATGTCGATACCTTCTTCATTGCCTGTGATGCCGCCGGTATCAACAACGATGAAAGCTCGGTGTTCAAATTTTGCGGGGCCGTACTTACGGTCACGTGTTAAGCCAGGAAAATCAGCAACTAGTGCGTCTCGAGTATTCGTTAATCGATTAAATAATGTTGATTTACCAACATTGGGTCGGCCAACCAAGGCCACTACAGGTAACATTTTTCGCCCTTAATAAAAAACGCCAATGGCATACCATTGGCGTGTATCGTCATCCGTTCAAATACGTTATTGTGCCTACAAGTGCATAGTCATAAGAGCACCGAATTCGTGCTTTGAGAATATACTTTCTATCTACTATTCTGGTTGAGTGATTGCCGCAAGTTTACCTTCTCGCGTTTTCACATATAACACATTATCTGCGCTAATGGGTCCTGTGAAAATGGCTTCATCTTCATCGTCATCGCCAACTTCCAATCGCGCTACAAGTTTACCTTCGTCCTGAGTAAACCAGTGTACAAAGCCATACATATCGCCAGCTACAACATACTTACCATGCGGTGTTGCTGATGTAATATTGCGACTTCTCAGTCCAACATTAGACCATAATTCTACGCCACTACGACGGTCAATAGCATATAAATTACTATCATTATCAACCACAAATAAGCGGTTTCCGTCAATAGATATGTTGCGATAAGAACCATATTCACGAGTCCAAATAACTTGCCCAGTGCGAAGTTCTACCGCTGAAAGAGTGCCGTTGTAGGAGATAACAAATACGTTGCCGCCGAATACCAGTGGTTTAACGTCAATATCGACTATACGTTCTAGTTCCGTTGCACCAGATGGAGAAGCAATTTGAGTTTCCCATGCCACCATACCAGTCTCTATGATGCTGACTTGGAGTTTTCCTGAAGGAGTACCAATTATAGCACCGCCACTTTCTGCTGCTGGCGCTGAAACACCGCGTAATGATAGCGGAGGAACGTCAGACTCTGTAATCCATATTTGCTCACCATTTTCAGGATTGAGCGCAATTAAATGACCTGAAGTTGTATTAACTAGCACGACACCTGCATCGACTGCGGGAGGAGATATAACTTCGCCTTTGACGCCAATTTTCCATTTTATTTGACCAGTGTCTTCTTCTAGTGCATATACATAACCATCTTCTGTACCAAAGAATACTGACTGATAAGCAACCGATAAGCCACCAGATATTTTAGCCGATACTGCGCGATTGGAGTACCAAAGCATGGCTTTCTTGAAGCTGTAGTTATCATAATTTGCGAAATCTTGTTCCCAGATTTCATTACCCGTTTCTGGATCAAGCGCAACAACGATCCCATCACGACTGGCAGCAAATACTTTTCCGTAACCAACAGCCGGAGCTAAACGTGAGAAATAATCCTGAACACCATCACCTACTTCTGTTTCCCACTTAATTTGCGGCTCGAAAACTGCTTCGATTGGTTTTAAGCGACGAATTTCTACTTCTTCATCTTCTGCAAACCAATCCGATACGGTTGCACATCCGCTAAGCGATAAAGCCAGCAACGCTACTAATATTCTATTCTTCACTGGGTAACACCTGCAACTTGAGTTGCAGCATAATTTAAGTTGCTTAGCTTCATTTCCACGATGCGGTTTTGAGGCTGTTCTGCAAGCACAGCATCGTAAGCTGCTTTCGCTTTATCAAACTCTTTAGTTGCAACGTAAATATCGCCTTTTACTTCTTGGACTTGGTCACGATAAGAAGCGCTCTGCACAGAGTCTAACGTTGCTAACGCACCAGCGGTATCGCCGAGTTGACTCTCAACTCGCGCTAAGCGAATCTTTGCCAAATCTGCAACCGCCACATTTGGTGAATTGCTAACAGCCATATTTAAATGCAGTTTTGCCGCATCAAAATCCTTGTCTTCTGCCGCTTTTTGAGCGGCAACTAAACTAGTCAGTAAAGCGTAACCTGAGTCAGAATTTTCTTTTGTAAAAGCTTCAGCTTTGAGCATACCTTCTTCAGAATCAATACTTTCAAGTATACTTTGAAACGCGATTGATTGGGTTTCTTTATCTTCGATAACCATATCGTTATATTGCTGCCAACCGAACAAGCCAGCTAAGCCTATGCCGATGCCAACGATAATCGCAGTTCCATTTTCTTTCCAAAAGCCTTTGATTGCTTCTACTTGTTGTTCTTCGGTTTCGTAACGTTCCATTTAATTCCTCTGACCTTACTGCATATAACTGGTTAACTAAATTCTTTGTGACTAACGGTCCGCGAAAAAGCGCTTACAGCCATTCTGCTAAGGCAGATAACTCACTTAATAACAAACTAGCCTGCGGTTTATCTTGTTTTAAATATTTTACTGAGACACTCGCATTGGCAAGTTCATCATCTCCGATAATAATCGCAATCGCAGCATCAGAAGCCATTGCCTTTTTCATTTGTCTCTTAAAGTTACCACCACCGCAATGCTGCTGCAATTTAACTGTCGGTAGAATATTTCTTATTTGTTCTGCAATCCTAGTCGCTGCTGACTCAGCATCTTCGCTCATTGGCATCAAATAGATATCGACAGCATTGCTAGCATAAAGTGACTCATCAAGGCTCTCAACTAAAAGCACTAAGCGCTCTAGGCCCATGGCAAAACCAACAGCAGGGCTAGCTTTGCCACCTAACTGTTCAACCAGACCATCATATCTGCCACCAGCACAAATGGTACCCTGAGCACCCAATAGGCTTGTCACCCATTCGAACACAGTGCGGTTATAATAATCTAAACCACGCACTAAACTAGGATTAACTACGTATTGGATACCTAAATTGTCTAATCGTTCACACAAAAGTGAAAAATGCGCTTTTGACTCATCATCTAAGTGGTCAATTAGCTTTGGAGCGTCTTTTACTATTTCTTGCACCGCTGGGTTTTTACTATCCAGTACACGTAGCGGATTGGATAACAACCTTCGCTGGCTATCTTCATCGAGCTGATCATGATGCCTCTGTAAAAAAACAACCAACAATTCTTTGTAGGCGACTCTTGCTTCAGCAGACCCTAACGAATTAATTTGTAACTCTACCTTGTCCGAAATACCAAATGCTTGCCACAAACGAGCGCCAATCAATATCATTTCAACGTCGATATCAGGGCCATTAAGACCATATGCTTCTACGCCAAACTGATGAAATTGACGATAGCGACCTTTTTGAGGGCGCTCATGCCTAAACATAGGACCCATATACCACAGACGTTGCTGTTGATTATATAACAAGCCATGTTCATTGCCGGCTCTTACACAACAAGCGGTCCCTTCCGGACGCAATGTAAGACTATCGCCATTGCGGTCATCAAACGTATACATTTCCTTTTCGACAATATCGGTGACTTCACCAATTGAGCGCTTGAATAATTCAGTACTTTCAACAATTGGCGTACGAATTTCTTGATAGCCATAATTGGCAACAACTCGACGGATATTCGATTCGACAAACTGCCATATACCAGTTTGCGATGGTAAGCAGTCGTTCATACCTCTGATTGCTTGAATAGTCTTTGCCACAATTGTCTCTAATTAATTAAATAAAGCGCGACATTATAAGGATTTTGTCGCGCGGGGTAAAACTTAGGAGGCCGATTTTTACGTGTTTTATGGATTTTTTTTCGCTTTATTCGGAATTATTCAGTTTAGTTGCTTATATCGGTGATTTTAATCCGGTTTCTCTCGTCGAGTAATGCCGCCTTCGCTCTGATGCGTTTTTCTAACTGGTCAACTAAATCATTGTTAGACAAACGTTCGCGTTGACGCTTACCATCCAGATAAAAACCGCTCATATTGCGAGCACCTGTTAAGCCTAAATCAGAAACTTCAGCTTCACCGGGACCATTTACAACGCAACCAATAATCGACACGTCCATAGGCGTTAGAATATCTTCGAGGCGTTCTTCTAGCGCATTAACGGTTGATATAACATCGAATTCTTGGCGCGAACAACTAGGGCAAGCGATAAAATTAATGCCTCTTGCTCGAATTCTGAGTGACTTTAAAATATCAAAACCCACTTTTATTTCTTCAACTGGATCCGCTGCTAATGAAATTCGAATTGTGTCACCAATACCCTCAGCTAACAACATACCAAGTCCAACTGCACTTTTTACTGCTCCAGCTCGAAAACCGCCAGCCTCGGTTATACCTAAATGCAAAGGCTGAACAATTTGCTTAGCTAACAAGCGATATGCGCCAACCGCTAAAAACACGTCCGACGCTTTTACACTAACCTTAAACTGGTCGAAATTCAGTTTATCAAGGATATCAACATGTCTCATTGCTGACTCAACCAATGCCGCAGCGTTTGGTTCTTTATATTTTTCCTGGATATCTTTTTCTAACGAACCGCCATTGACACCAATTCGAATTGGAATATTGTTATCTTTCGCGCAATCGACAACTGCTCTCACTCGTTCCATGTTGCCAATATTACCCGGGTTGATCCTTAAGCAGTCAACACCGTATTCTGCAACTTTTAACGCTATCCTGTAATCAAAATGTATGTCCGCTATCAAAGGAATATTGACTTGCTGTTTTATTAATTTGAATGCTTCCGCCGCCTCCATCGTAGGCACAGAGACACGCACGATGTCACCGCCAACTCCTTGGATACGTTTTATTTGTGCAACAGTAGCGTCTACGTCTAGAGTGTTCGTATTAGTCATTGACTGCACAGCTATAGGAGCACCATCACCAATAGGAACATTGCCTACATAAATTCTAGTTGATTTACGACGAATAATAGGAGAATCGGAAAACATTATTGACCTGTAATTGCTAATTCAAACTGCGCTGGGACACCACGACGATACTGAGATAGATCAACTGGCGCACCAGCAAAATCGATATCAACAGTGGACGGCGGGCACATATTTACTGATATTGGAGGAATACCTCTAACTGCCATTACTCTGCCTTTGACTTTAACGCCGACGGCCATAACTTCACCTTCCGCATCTTTGACACTTAACCAACAATCTTCTTTAAAGGTGAAAACAACATCCACAGTACCGTCGCTATTAATGTTGTATCCATCTACGGACCGACTGCCTAAATTAGATGCAGCGTCATCACTTTCCCCAACAAATAGATTATCCACTTCGGATTGTTCATCCACAGATTGGTCGATAAATTCAGACGCTTGGCCTTCTGAGTTCGTTATCGCTGGTTCAATCGCATTACCAGCTTCATCAAGCCCATTGCTTATGATATCTTGCGCATTTTGACTATCTAGGGAGTTACTGGCGCTTGTCAGTTCATTTTGGCGTTTAACATCTTCTTCAAGAATAGCGAGTTCATCAGGCATGTTCAGATTATTACTCATCGCATTGACCGACTCGCCTTCATTTATGTTGCTCGATTGCTCTGTCACGTTGCTGTTAAACAGATTTAACCTGTTCATTATCGATTTATCAGATTGTTGATACCACCAGATAACCAACGAAGCAACAACCAAAAATACGATGAGATAGGTCACCATCATCCAGCGGTCGTCATTTGCTTGTTTGGCGACACGTTGAGAAAAACTCTGTAATTTAGCCGGCTGCCTTTCACCTTGATGCAACACATCAAAATTTTCAAGCAAAGGCTCTACAGGCATGGCCAGCAGTTTCGCATAAATTCTTACATAACCTTTAGTAAAGGTAATTGATACGCCGGGCTTATGCGTGTCGGTTTCGATATCTTGAATATTCCCTAAGCGCAAGTGCAGGCGATCAGCAACTTGTTGCTGAGTGAGACCTTGCTCCTCACGACCTTTTTTCAGCTGTTGACCTGGTGTAGCTTGCGTCGACTCTGTTGTCGCTTCTTTTATATTGATATATTCTTCAGTCATTTTTTATCGGGTCCTTTACCCGCAACTTCATCCCTATTGTTATAGCGGATGGATCGTCAAGGTTGTTCCATTGCATTAGATATTTCATCTTAACGTTATATCGAAGTGATATGCGATACAAGTTTTCCTGTGCTAGCACAATATGATAACTGGCATCACCATTCACCGCCTCATCTATTTGTTGTGTCGGCGTATCTTGCGCTTCATCCGCCGCGACTTTAACGACATCATCGACTGTTACAAGCGAGTCATTAACTCTTTTCGCTGCGCCATCTATGGTTGCAGACTCGTTCTGTGTATTATTGAAATCAGCGGCGAGTGCTGCCTCTAACTCGGCTTCTCGTTTTTCTGCGGCATCAGCACTAAGACCATTGTCAATATTGGTAACTTCAGTCGGGACACTCTCAAACACCTCGACCGGCTTATCTACAGCCTTTTCTGGCAGTGTATTTGGAGCTTCAGCGAATATCGCCGGCGTTAGCGTTTTATTTACTTTTAATAAGGCTGGGTTATCTGCCGGAATCGTTTGAACAGTTTCGCCCGCAGTATTTACATCTGTTTGCGAAACACTCGGATTTGTCGCCTGCTCACTTTCTCTGCGTTTATTTTTCACGGTAGCAACGGGCTGAAATTTACCCATTTGTTTTTTAAAAAGCGCGGTGTTTGGATGTTCCGGAAACATACTCTTCATCAATTCGCCATAGCCGAGTGCTGCCTTGGTATCACTTAACCCTTGCGCTATTTCGTATGACAACCAAAGTGATTCTGGAGATACTCGGGAAACACGGTCATACTTCCACAATGACTTTTTCGCTTCGCCATAATTACCCTGTTCTTTTTGTAATTGTGCTAAAAAGAACAGGCTCTTACCTCGCGTAGGCTGATGGTTTAAGGCTAATTCAAAGAAACCGACGGCTTCATCTGTTTTTCCTTGGTCAACAGCACAAATAGCTAAATTCTCATAAGTCTCTGCTACTGAAACGTAACTTTTACTAGTTACCGCTCTTAAGAAGTAAGATTTAGCTTTTTCATAGCGTCCTTGCTCACATAAAAA
>JBLIKA010000094.1:0-12903 GCA_047637355.1 Glaciecola sp.
GCATCGAGACCGTAGGTAAGTGCATATAATAAAATTGCTGAGCTAAAAATAACACCCGCCTGGAAACCGCCACCAGGGCTATAATCACCATGAAATTGTACATAAAGTGCGAACAAGATAATGATAGGAGATAGCCATTTAGTGACCACTCTTAAAATGAGATCATTTGCCATTGGATACCTCTTTTATTCTTAGTTTTTTTCTTGAACCCAGCAACATAAGCACACCAATACCTGCAGTAAGCACAACTGTGACTTCGCCTAAGGTATCAAATCCTCGATAACTCGCTAATACAGCGGTAACTAGGTTTGGCACACCTGTCTCTTCTTGTCCTTTTTCAATATATCGTGCAGCAACCTGCATATGTGGCGCACTCTGGGCATCACCTAACTCAGCTATGTCATGCGTGCCATAGATAAGCAGTCCACCCATTAATACACAAATAATAAGTGGAGCGGTGCGTGACTTTTGTGTGGAGATGAGTTCGTGACCATCTTTAATTGAAGCTAAAGTGACTAGCATGAGGACCGTTGATATGCCTGTTCCTACCGCAGCTTCTGTAAATGCCACATCGGGCGCGTCTAGGACAACAAAAAGGCCAGCGACCAGCAAGCTATATAAACCAAATAACATTGCCATTGCAAATAGATGCCGTGTTTTTAAGACAGCTAAAGCCATGACCAAGAGAAAAACTAGGAGAACTAAATTGACGACTAAGCTCATTCGCCTTCCTTATCTGTTTTGAAACTACTGATATGTATTTTTTGATTATGTATTAAGCCCCAGCGCCACGCATTATTTGCGAGCGCATAAGATGAAACAGGGCTTGTGAATAAAAGGAATAAGAAGATTAAAGCAAGCTTAGCAATAACGTTGATTGAGTCTGCATGGCATGCGAGTCCTGACAAAATCAAAAACGAGCATAGTGTGTCCGTTATACCAACCGCATGCAATCTAGCATACATATCGGGCAGACGAAGTAAGCCGAGTGCTCCAACAAGCCCTAGAAAACAACCCATACCAATGAGCACAAAGCCAAAGATTTCAAGCATTTGGGTCTCCTTTTTGTTTGTTCACCGCGTTTTCGTCGTTATTTCTTTCATCGTCTTCATCACTTTCTTCTTCTGGTACGCTGTTATTGGCAAAAAATTTGCCTCTTTCGACTAATCTTAAAGCAGCAATAACGCCAACAAAGTTGAGTAATGAATAAAGTAACGAAATATCTAATAAATCATGACGTCCTGTAAAGAAAGCAAAAATTGCGACCAATAGTACGGCCTTGGTGCCAAATAAATTTACAGCGAGAATGCGGTCAAATACGCTTGGACCTAATAATGCTCTACAAACGCCTAATGCCATTGCAATCAGGATAGCTAATCCTGCAACGAGATAATATTCGGTCATTGGTTAATATTCTCTATCGTTTTCACCTGATATTGTTTAGGCATGATACTCAAAATATCACCATTTGCGAGGTCTTGAGCACCTTGCTCACTGATGGTATGCACCAAGAGCGTGTGATCCGACAAGGCTATACTGGCAGAACCAGGCGTAAGTGTTATTGCATTAGCATAAAGTACTTTTGCAACGTCATTGTCGAAAGGGACTTCAATAGTAATAAAAGTCGATTGAACTGGCCTTATACCTAATACTCTCAGTGTCACATCGTAATTTGACACCACAATTTTATAGAATAATTGACTGAGGAATTTAACAAGGCTGATGGTAACGAAAAATGTGTATTGCTCTTGATCTATTCGTAACATGCGTTTGGTTAACCAAAGAGAAATAAGAACAGAAATAACGCCAAAACTTAACATCAGAGGTTCGTAGATACCGGACAACAACAACCAAACGATCACTAATATCACGCCTAGTCTAAATAAATGACTCAAATATTATCTCCTAGTACTGTAAAGGATAGGGTGTTGTTATAAACAGAAATTGACACTAGGTCACAAAACTAAGTATTTATTTACTAATCACGTTAATTTAACAATTCATTAACGCTAATACAATAAGCGAAGTTAAGTAGTTACTTTATTAAATTTCATTTTTGTTTTAAGCGTGCTTCAATCTTCACTACTCACTATAAACTAAGTATGGTAAATACCAAATGAATTTAATTATTACTGGAATGTATAGCGGGCTTCTAGGCCTTGTGTTTCTTGCATTATCTTTTCAAGTTATTAAAGTTAGAAGAAAGCATATGGTTAGTTTAGGTGATGGAAATATAGACGGTTTACAAAAAGCGACAAGAGCGCATGCAAACTTCACTGAATACACGCCAATTTGTTTGATTCTATTATTTATAGCAGAAATGACTTCTCAAGCCGGTGTTTTTTTGCACGTTTGTGGCATTCTACTCGTCTATGGACGCATTGCTCATGCCTATGGCTTAGTCACTAAATCAGGTGCAAGTTGGGGACGTATTAGCGGGACTCTAGCTACGTTTGCGGTGTTAATTGCTTTGTCTTTGTGGAATCTGTACATCGCAGTTGCTAAGTTTATTTAGTTCACGAATGTAATCGTCTGCTAATAAAAAGGCCATCGCAAATGCGATGGCCAAAGGGAGGGTACTCGTCTCTACCTTTCGATAGAACTTCAAAGCTAGGGAATCCTTTGCCGCTCTATCTAAGGCTTTTGTTTACTAATTACTTATTTTCAATAATCTGACTACCTATTTCGATGCGTCTTGGCTTTTTCGCTTCAGGGACAACCCTTTCAAGATCGACATGTAGTAAACCATTCTCTAAATCGGCGGACAGTACTTTAACATTGTCGCCAAGTTGAAATTTTCGTTCGAAGTTTCTTTCAGAAATACCTTTGTGCAAAAATTTTCGGCTTTCGTCAGGCGTTTGCTCTTTGCTGCCGCTAATAATTAGCGTATTTTCTACAACCTCAATAACAACGTTATCTTTTGCAAAACCAGCAACAGCCATCGTAATCCGATATTTGTCATCTTCGAGTAATTCGATATTGTATGGTGGATAAGTGTTTTGTTTTTCATTCCTTGCTGCCGCATCAATGATAGATGCTAAGTGGTCTGAACCAATGAATGAACGGTATAGTGGAGATAAATCGATAGTACGCATAGTCATATCCTTTTACTTTTAAGCAATATGTTTAAATTAAGTGCCCCGACAATTCGGCGGCGGTTTTGTGGACCCTTTCGGCGTCCACATTACATATATGAGAACGGAATTAAGTTTTTCAAGAATAAAATCATATTATTTTTCATAAAAATATAAACTCTATTTAAATCAATTGGTTGAGTTTTTCTTTTTTAAATGTGAGGTAATTATCGATGCCGAGAAATGTAACCGCGTAGATGAAAGTAGTGGAGAGCGCATTACAATAAATTTGTAGATTTTCAGTGCGTTAATGTTGGAACTTTTACATCAAATGGCGCCGCTGATTATTAACTGCGACGCCTTTTTCGAACTGATTATAATTCGAATTTCTCTACGATGACTTCTTCCAATACGGCCAGAGGAAGAGAGCCACTGCCAATAATGGCGTCATGAAATGCACGTATATCGAAATTAACTCCTTGTTTATTTTCAACTCGTGCACGTAGTTCACGAATTTTGAGTTCACCAATTTTGTATGAAAGTGCTTGGCCTGGCCATGAGATATAGCGGTCAATTTGATCTTCAACGGCTTTGTCGGTCAATGCAGTGCGCGCCGCTAGATAATCAATGGCCTCTTGACGTGTCCAGCCGAAGGCATGTATGCCAGTATCTACAACTAACCTTACTGCTCGCCACATTTCATAGCCTAAACGTCCAAAATCGCTGTACGGGTCTGTATAAAAACCTGCTTCTTTGCCTAATCGTTCTGAGTAAAGTCCCCAACCTTCTGAGAAAGCGCTGTGGTTTAGGGTTTTTCTGAATTCAGGTAAGTCTAGCTCCATTGCGATGGCGTTTTGTAAGTGGTGACCAGGAACCGCTTCATGCAAACTAAGTGCTTCAAGATTATATAGGGGTTGTTGGGCTGGAACCGAGTTTAGAAAATAGGTGCCCGGTGTGCGGTTATCTGGCGGCGGCATATAAAATGCGCCACGACTTGCTGAGCCTTTAATTGTAAATGTATTTCTGGGTAAATTACTAAAAAAGAAAGGCAGTTTGCCATACATTTTTTGCGTAATAAAAGCGGTTTTTTCTAGCACATCTTGTTCGTTATCCGCATAAAATTGTTCTGAACTGGCTAAAAATTCTAAAAATTCTGCATAAGTACCTTTAAAGCCAACTTGCTCGATAATTGCTAGCATTTCGTTTTTTATACGGGTAACCTCGGACAAGCCTAACTCATGTATTTGTTGAGCACTGAGGGTGGTTGTTGTGTAGTATTCGATTGCGTAAGCGTAGTACTCTCTTCCACCTTCAACAGATCCTATGCCCGCCTTCTTGCGACAATTTGGCATATATTGTTGAGTGAAAAATTCTAACATTTGCTGATAAGACGGTACCACATGAGAATTAATAAGTTGCTTAGCTTGGGCAGTGTAATGTTGTTTTTGCTGAGAAGTAAACGTCATTGGAAAACGGGTGAATGGTTCAAACAGAGCACTGTTTTCAGCATCACTAACAATGTGTTGCTGGATGCTTTGAGCATAGTTCCTGAAGCTATCACAAGCATGCACAAAACCCGCACCCACACCTTGTTTCATTAAGTCTATATTTTCACGATTGAATCGCGGATAGTCTTTTAAGCTAATTAAAAAATTATCATAATCTTTGCTATGCAAAAATGCCATATTAGCCGGTGCTTCGGCAAAATAGGTATGCCAACCGCTTAAAAAGTTAATTGGAAAATACTTGTCTTGGTGCTGATAGTACTTTTGTTCAAATTCTCTTTCATATTTGAACAAGCGGAAACTCATTAAGTTGTCTTCATTTAATTTTTTACTATTTATGCTGGACAGCTGTTCAAGAACCTGTCCATTAAAGGCTTTGCGGTTTGCGATACCTTGCACGGAAAAATCAGCTAGTTTACCGTTTGGTTTCCAAGCGTCAGGGTCAGTTCTAAAAAACACTTTTTCTTTTTGCGCTTGTTGCCAATGGTGTTTGAGTAGGGCATGCAAGTCCTCATTATCGTCCGCTATTGCGTTAGTGTTGATAAATAACAACGTGGCAGCTAAAAGTGAGATTGACTGAAATGTCGATTTTAGACCGTTTTTGGCATTGAAGGCCGAGTCATTCGTTAGGTTACGCATGCAGTTCCTTTAAAGTATTTGTATGTTAAAAATAAGCCTACTATAAAAGTGCTTAAAAAAATATTCCTGCTATCGGATCATGAAAATGGAAATGGAATTGTTAAGCTGCTCCTCTAAAGCAAGCTAGAGTTATCCAGCACAGTAGTTTGTAGTGCTATTTTTTTAACGCTAAATGAAAGCATTACAAAGGGGCTGCATTTACTTACGTTGCCCCTTTTTATCGCTAGCACTGGATACAGTTAACGCTTTTACTTGTTGTGACGAGCCTTCAATACTTCAATAGCGTCGTTCAATGAAAGGTTACTGGCTTGCAGTAACACAATTAGGTGATATAACAAGTCGGCGGATTCATTTTTTAGTTCATCTAAATCTTGAACCGCTGCTGCAAGTGCTGTTTCAACTCCCTCTTCGCCCACTTTTTGTGCAATGCGCTTAATGCCTTTGCTATAGAGCTCAGCCGTATAGCTGGTGGATGGGTCCGCTTCTTTGCGCTCTGCTAATACTTGCTCTAACTCTGCAAAAAAAGTCATCGTTGGCGGCTCACTATTGAACCAGCAAGTAGTAGCGCCTGTATGGCATGTCGGGCCATTTGGTTTAGCCAGAATTAACAGAGCATCTTGATCACAATCGGCTGAAATATCGACTAGGTCCAGGGTGTTGCCAGACGTTTCGCCTTTCTTCCATAAACGTTGTTTTGAACGACTGAAAAAAGTGACTTTGCCAGAATCAAGGGTCTTTGCTAATGCTTCTTGATCCATATAGCCCTGCATCAAGACACGGCCAGAATGGGAATCTTGTATTACTGCAGGTAATAAATTGTCCATCTTTTCCCACGCTAATTGCTTCGATGTTTCATTTGTGATTTTCATTCTATTTCCTATTGAGTCAACACGCATTTTCTGCGTATTTCTATTCCTTGAGTGGATAGCCAGGCTTTTAGTTCAGGTATATCTATAATCGCTTTATGAAAGACTGACGCAGCTAACGCACCATCGACATCGGCTTGATTATAAACGTCGGCAAAGTGCTGCATTTCACCTGCACCGCCAGACGCAATAAGAGGAACGTTGCAAACGGCTCTTACAGCAGCAAGCTGAGCGATGTCATAACCGTTGCGAACACCATCTTGATTCATGCAGTTCAAAACAATTTCACCTGCGCCGTGCGACTGCACTTCTTTGACCCAGTCAATGGTTTGCCATGCCGTTTTTTGAGTGCGCGTCTCGTCACCAGTAAATTGATACACTTCATATTGTCCGGTTTGGTCATTAAAGAAACTATCAATACCAATGACAACGCACTGTTGACCAAAGGTATCATGCAAGTCTTTGATTAATCTTGGGTTGGACAATGCAGGGCTATTGATGGAAATTTTATCTGCGCCCATTTCAAGAATTTTACCCGCATCCTCGATCGACTTGATGCCGCCAGCAACGCAAAATGGAATATCAATTACTTGCGCAATTTTAGTCACCCAACTTTTGTCGACTACGCGCTGATCGCTTGAAGCTGTAATATCATAAAAAACGAGTTCATCAGCACCGGCTTCAGCATAACGCTTCGCCAGCGGAACAATATCACCCATGATTTCGTGATTACGAAACTTAACCCCTTTGACCACAACGCCATCTTTTACGTCTAGGCATGGAATTATGCGTTTAGCTAACATTGCAGTTCACCTATTTTATGCGTTTGATTTTTATGCCTATTAATTTTCATCTTGAGATTTTTTGATTTTGGACAGTTGGTCATAAGATATACTTCATATTTATTTTAATAACATTGAATAGAAATTCAGGCAGGAAAATTGGACTACATAAATATACTGCGAATTATCTGACCAAATATACAGTAGATTCATCCAAAAATTAAGATAAAATCTACCGTGTCAGTAAAATAGAACAGGATGGCATGCCTTATCTGTAATACCTATTATTTGTGATGTTTTTTTTCGTTTTAAATAACGAGATTTGAATTATGCACAAAGACTGTGTTGATATTTTTGGATTATTACTATTCAAGCAACGATCGGCTCTTTGGTTTTAGGAGCTTGCTAGTTGAGTTTGCGCTCTGCCCGGTTGCCAGGCGACTAGCGCAACTTTACCAAAGTGGTTTAATATTTATTGAGGGTAGTGAAAAAAGTGAAACTAAAACGGCACCAACTTGCTATCAAGATGATATTACTTTTTTAGGGTTTGAGGTGATTATTTGAATACCATTACCTCAAAACACCTAACCATTATTGCCATGCTTGTTATCTCTCAACTAAAGAACCTCACCAGTAAGTTCATTTCGATTAGATTTCTGCAATTAGACTGCGCCAATTAAATAACTTCAATCTGACCAATGCATTAAGAATAAAAGATTTAATGCCTATGTTAATGGCTGATGCTATCAAAAACATTGACGTCCGCACGCATAAAATACAGTTTTGCGCATTTATTTTGAGGTACATATAAATTATTTACGTCTTTAACTACACCACTCACACTGACTTTTATCAATTAAATATTAATTTAGATCTTATTTAATTGACTTAAATCAAGTTTTTGTTTGTGAATGAGTCAATCCTTTAAAACAACTAAAGCTAATTATATTAGCTCCGATAGTATACCTAACTAACTTAAGTAATATTTAAACATAATTTACTTATTGTATTGTTCTGATGTTAACTAATTAGAACTTTTATCTTAGCTTTTTGAGATCAAATACGGTGTTGTTAAAAGTAGATCAGTTTGAAATTGGAAACAGAACTGCTGGATTCAAAATAGAGGTAATTTAATATATTAAATTTTCGATATTATTTTGATTCTTAGTCACTTTTTAAAACTTAATGAAGTCATAAAATACATGCACAAATGAGGGTTTATGGAATCAGGTTTAATTTTTAAATTACCAGCGGAGCTAACTATCGCCGAAGTATCGGAATATAAATTGCAGTTTATTGAATATATCGATGAACATGAAAATATTATATTTGATGGTAGCGAAGTTACTCGGATCGATACTGTAGGTATACAACTGTTACTTAGTGCATTGGTTTATGTTTCGGCACAAAAAAAATCTCATATTTGGGAAAAGCAATCATCAATTATTTATCAAAGTGTCAAACAGCTTGGTATTAATGGACTTGCTTTTTAGTGAAAATCTAAATCACTAAATTTTTAGATTACGAACTTAATTGTTCTTTGATTTTATCTGAATTCGTAAAAGGGAAAACAAAAATGACCAAAATTTTGGTTGTAGATGATTCTAACTCAATCCGAGACATGGTGAGTTTTACTCTTAAAAGTGCAGGTTTTGAGACAACCGAGGCAATGGACGGCCTTGATGGGTTGAACAAAGCACAAGCAGACCGTTTTGATTTAGTCATTTCTGATATCAACATGCCGAATATGGACGGCATTGCGCTTTGTATAGAATTACGCAAATTACCAAGTTTCAAATTTACGCCTATCTTGATGTTAACCACTGAAAGTTCTACCGAAATGAAAATGCGTGGTAAAGCCGCGGGCGCAACGGGTTGGCTAGTAAAGCCATTTAATCCAGAGAAGTTACTGGCAACCATCAAACGTGTAGTGAGGTAGGGCTATGAGTGTCGATTTGTCGCAATTTATTCCTAGTTTTCTTGAAGAGAGCTTTGAAGGACTTGAATTAATGGAGTCAAGCCTGCTCAACTTAGACGCGGGTGACAATGAAACCATTAACTCGATTTTTCGTGCTGCTCATTCTATAAAAGGCGGTGCGGGTACTTTCGGATTTGATAATGTTACTGAGTTTACTCATCTGGTTGAAACATTATTAGATGAGATCAGAGACGGCCGACGAGAGATTACCGCCAAAGATACCGAGCTGTTGTTAGTGTCGGTTGACTGTATGCGTTTATTGATTGAAGCGGCCAGAGATGACGCTGATTATGATGAAGATAAAATAACAGAAACTACCCATCTGCTAGAACAAACCTTAGAATTTAACACACCAACAAGCGATACTGAAATACTAGTAATTGAGAAAAACACTGAAGAACCAGCGGGCAGAATTTGGCATATCACTTTTATCCCTGAACATCATTTGGTGCAAACCGGCAATGATCCATTATTGCTATTTGACGCCTTAGCAGAGCTAGGTGAATTGACCGTAAAAGCTAAAACTAACTCGTTGCCAGCTATCACTGAAATTGATCCAACAGAGATATATATCAGTTGGGAGTTATTATTAATATCTAATGTTACTGAAGAAGATATTCGAGAGGTTTTTGAGTGGGTTGAAGATGAATGTAAATTAGAAATTGTAGACGAATTTCCTAAGTTGGGTTCAATCCAAACGCATAATGAGTTAGATACTAGTAATAACATGCCCTCGGAACTATCAAACAGTCCAACTACATTAGCAACTGAGCAGCCCATAAGTGCTATTAAACCTTCAGAGAAAACGGATAAAAATAAAACAAAAACAAAACAAGATTTAGGCTCTATTCGTGTTGGCGTCGATAAAGTGGATTCGCTCATTAATTTAATGGGTGAACTTGTTATAACCCAATCAATGTTGTCTGAGTTAGGTAATGACTTTGAGATATCTAAACTTGAAAAACTAAAAAGTGGTTTAGACCAACTATTACAAAATACCAAAGAATTGCAAGAAAGTGTGATGAAAATTCGCATGTTACCGATCAGTTTTGCGTTCAACCGTTTTCCACGATTAGTACATGATTTGTCAATTAAAACAGGCAAAGAAATTAACTTAGTGATTCGAGGTGAACAAACCGAGCTCGATAAAACAGTCATGGAACAAATTGGCGATCCGTTGGTGCACCTAGTTAGAAATGCGGTAGATCATGGCATCGAGTCTTCAGATATTCGTATCGCAAGTGGTAAGCCTAAATCAGGCACTATTACATTAGATGCTTACCATCAAGGTGGTAATATTATAATTGAAATTAGTGATGATGGTGGCGGTATTAATCGAGAGGCCGTCTTGAACAAAGCGATTGAAAAAGGCTTGGTAGATTCCGGCGCAACGCTAAGCGACAGTCAGGTATTTGATTTATTGTTTGAACCTGGTTTTTCAACGGCAAAAGAAATTAGCGATATTTCTGGACGTGGCGTGGGCATGGACGTAGTCAAGAGAAATATCCAATCGCTAGGCGGTCGAATTCAAGTTGAATCAGAGCCTGGTAAAGGAAGTAAGTTTAAAGTGAACTTACCTCTAACGCTTGCGATATTGGATGGCCAACTCGTCCGTGTCGGCACTGAAGTTTATATTATTCCACTCATCACTATTGTTGAATCATTGCAGGCAAAAGAAGAGTTTATCAATAAGGTTTCTGGTGATATGACCCTTTATCGATTGCGTGACGATAACGTCCCCGTTATTCCTATTTATCAATTATTCAATTTACCAGCGGACACTAAAGAAGTTAACAACTCCTTATTAGTTGTTGTCGAGGCTGACGGTCAAAAGGTTGGCTTGATGGTTGATGATTTATTAGCTCAGCAACAAGTGGTCATAAAAAGTTTAAACGATAATTATCAACAAGTTGAGGGCATTTCAGGTGCCACCATTTTAGGCGATGGTTCTGTCGCGATGATACTTGATGTGCCCGGTATGATCGTGATGGCGATGAAGCGAGCACAAGAAAAGCAAAGCGAACATACTCTCAAAGGAGCATTGGTTTAATGGAAATACAAGCGTTAGCCAAGGATATTCCCGAGACGGGAGAATATTCACTCGAAGGAATTGACGTTATTACGAGTGGTAAGCAATACCTCACATTTTTATTAGCCGAGGAACAGTACGCCTTTGATATTTTATGTGTGGAGGAGATTAGAAGCTGGGAACAGCCAACGGTCATACCCAATGCACCCGAATATGTAAAAGGCGTCATCAACATGCGGGGCATAATCGTACCGATTATTGATTTGCGTTTAAAATTTAATATTGGCCACGCAAATTATAGTGAAATAACCGTTGTCATTGTCTTAACAGTTGAAATTGAAGGCAAGTCAAGAACCATTGGGTTTGTTGTTGATGCGGTGTCTGATGTGCTAAATGCAGAAGACAATGAAATTAAAAACTCACCGTATTTTGGTGGTTGTGTGCCGCAATCGTACATTGACGGATTGATAAATATCGGCGCAAAAGTGGTTACTTTGTTAAATGTTGAAACATTGCAGCTCATCGAAAAACATAAAGTAGATTAGGTGAAATAGACATGTCTGAATTAGAACAAGAGTACCTTACCTTTATGTTACAAGGTGAAGAATATGGTGTCGATATTTTATGTGTACAAGAAATTAGGGTTTGTAGCGAAGTGACAGAATTACCTAACAAGCCTAACTATCTCAAAGGAGTGATTAATCTAAGGGGGGTGATTATTCCAATTATCGATTTACGCCAGCGCTTTGGTCAACGTCCATTAGATTATAACGAAAAAACGGTCACCATTATTTTACGCACTGAAGAAAAAATAAAACCAATGGTTGTGGGTATTGTTGTTGATGCTGTTTCTGAGGTTTATAAGTTTTCTAAAAGCGCAATTCGAAAAGCACCATCATTTGGTAACAAAATTGATAGTTGTTTTTTAAAAGGCATTGCCAGTATTGAGAAAAAGTTAATTATTTTACTCGACACACAAACGCTCCTAAATGAAGACGAGTTATTCACCGTCGAGGAAAGGGCAGTTGAGGATAAGGTATCAGATTAATAGAAATGTAACTTAACCGTACATTATTTAACATAGGAATTCGGCTATGACACCAAAACAAGTCACGACAGTTCAAGAGAGTTGGGAAAAAATTAAGCCCATTGCTCCACAAGCAGCGAAAATTTTTTATCAAACATTGTTTGAGATGGATCCGTCGCTTAAACCTCTGTTTAAGAAAGATATGATTGAGCAGGGTTCCAAGCTCATGACAATGCTTGATACTGCAATAAATTTGCTTAACGAGCCAGATAAGCTCATTCCAGCAGCACAAAAACTGGGAGAGCGTCATGTAAGTTACGGTGTCAAGCCCGAACATTACGATACTGTGGGCGCCGCTTTACTAAAAACTGTTGAAATAGGTTTAGGTGATGCATATACAGTTTCAGTGAAAAGAGCGTGGATAGCAGTGTATCAAATATTAGCCAGTACTATGATCGATGCGGCCAAAGCGGTGACAACACTTGCGCCCAATTCAGAATTAGATAACAAAGGTAATAAAGAAATCATGGATATCACAAATAGTAACAATGAGCTAGCCGCCCGTCTTCAGGGGGCTTTGGATCAATCCGCAACACCAATTATGATGGTAGACCGTGACTTCATCATCACCTATGTAAATGCAGCTACTTTGTTATTACTCCAAAGTAATGAAGCTACATTTGCAACAGTTTATCCAGGTTTTAGTGCTGATAAAGAGAAAGTGATAGGCGCTTGTATTGATATGTTCCATAAAGACCCGGCGCATCAACGTAAGCTGCTTGATGACGTTAATAACTTACCATGGACTACAGACATTAATGTTGCCCATCTAACATTTTCCCTTAATGTGACGGCAATATTAGATGCATCAGGAAGCTATATCGGTAATTCTCTTGAATGGCAAAATGTGACGGATGTTCGTTTGCAAGAAAATCAAGCAGCACAGTTACAGGGGGCTTTAGATCAATCTGCAACACCCATTATGATGGTAGACCGTGACTTC
>JBLIKA010000095.1:0-12817 GCA_047637355.1 Glaciecola sp.
AGAATACCTATGGGCAGCGGCGTGTGCGGCACATCAGCTGCATCACTTCAAACCATTATTGTGAAGGATGTGCACGCTTTTTCTGGCCATATAGCTTGTGATGCTGCTTCTAATTCCGAGATTGTTCTGCCTATTATCGTAAATAATGAATTAGTGGGTGTTCTCGATATTGACAGTCCGGTGGCTGATCGATTTGATGAACATGACCTTCAAGGATTAGAGACCTTGGTCAGTATTTTTCAGGAAACATTAACTTCTTTGGAAACCCCACAGTGAAGGATTTCGTTGATATACATGTATTATTGAGCACGCCTGAGGATATGGAAGACGTGCATGACGATCCTTACGAGGCCTCAGAGAAGTTAAACACCATTCTGCATTTAGTCTTTGATCACATAGATGACGATGAAGAAGTAGAGAAAATTCACAGAATAATTGAAAAAACATGGGAACATTGGCACCTTGAGAGCTATTTATTAGAGATTGAGGTTGACGACTTGGTTGATTGGGTGGATCATCTACTCTCAACTTGGGATGATTCACAAGAACCCGAAGAACCCGAAGAAGCATAAACTATACAAATGACGAATTAATTTAATGGACGAACAACAAAAACTAGCAAACAGTAAAGAAGTCTTAGCCTTCCTTACTTCAGAATTTCCAAAGTGCTTTTCGCTTCAAGGTGAAGCTAAACCACTTAAGATTGGCATTTTTCACGATTTGTCTGAACGCCTGAAAGATGATGCCAGATTAAGCAAACGTCTGTTGAGAATGTCGTTAAGACATTACACCAGTAGTTGGAAATATTTAGCTTCTGTCAAAGAAGGCGCTCATCGTATAGATTTGGATGGTGTCGACGGAGATAAAATCGAAAAGGAGCATGCTGAGCATGCTGCTACTCAATTAAAAGAGAGTAAAGCGAAAGCAGCCGAGAAACGTCAAGAGTTGAAGAGACAAACCCAAGACAAGAAAAGCAGCAGGAGCAATGTAAAGATACCCGGTAAAGCAGATCCCTCTGCTGAAAAGTTACCGGAGCGTAAACCAAAACAGGCAGCACCAAAGGTCAAAGTTCGCGAGTTAGTGGACGAAGATATGAAAGTAGGTTTACTCGTTTCAGTCAAAGTTGGTAGTTCGCCTATGCCAGCAACGATAACTGAAGTTGCAAAAGATGGTATTCAAGTGCAACTAAATTCAGGCATGACGGTCAAAGTTCAACGAGCGCAATTGCGTTTAACGATATAACGTCAAGCAAAAACAGAAAGGTAGGTAGTATGCAGTTAAATTTGGGTAAATCTTTCACAAAGCAATTGATATGGGCATCCATCGCAAGTGCATTGGTCGTTGGCGCAAGTATAGCGGGACCATCAAGCCAAACCGCTGACCCTATACCAGAGCTTTCGCAAGAATCCCAACATAGCAAATCTGCGAAACGTATTACCGATCATTTTACACGCTCACACTACAAAAAAATCAAAATAGATAACGAACTATCTCAAAAAGTATTTGACCGTTATTTGCGTTCTCTTGATGTTAATAAGAATTTTTTCTTAGCATCAGATATTGCTAATTTTGAAAAGTCGAAAGATTCATTTGACGATGCTATTCGTCAGGGGCAATTAGACATTGCTTATGAAATTTATATGGTTAATTTAAAACGTCGTGCTGAGCGATTTAATTATGCGTTAACCCTACTTGATAAGCCCTTTGATTATGAAGTTGTAGATGACAAGTACTATTATGATAGAGAAAAGGTAGCTTGGGCTGTAACAGCCTCCGATTTAGACGAAGTTTGGCGGCAGCGCGTTAAATACGATGCACTGAATTTAAAAATGGCTGACAAAACTTGGGAAGAAACGCAAGATATTCTAAGTAAGCGTTATAAGCGAGCTGTCAAACGGCTCAGTCAGACGAACAGTGAAGACGTGTTTCAGACAGTAATGAATTCATTTGCACGCAGTATTGAAGCACATACTAGCTACCTTTCACCTCGTAATACTGAACGTTTCCAAATTGAAATGAACCTGTCCTTAGAAGGGATAGGCGCGGTTTTACGCAGTGAAGATGACCATACGGTTATTGTTAGCTTGGTCGCTGGCGGTCCTGCTGATCAGTCATTAAAAATTAAACCTGAAGACAAAATTATTGCGGTTGCCCAAGAGGGTGAAGAGTTTGTTGATGTTATTGGTTGGCGTTTAGATGAAGTAGTTGAGCTCATCAAAGGTCCAAAAGGTAGCATCGTAAAGCTTCAAGTTCTTAAGGGGAGCAGCGAAAGTAAGAAAATTGCTGAGGTTCAAATTACCCGCGATAAAGTAAAGCTAGAAGATCGAGCGGCTAAATCCGAAGTCTATATTCCAGATTCAGGCCCGCACAAAGGGCAAAAATTAGGTGTTATTAATATTCCCAGTTTTTATCACAATTTGCATGTGGACGTTATGAAGGAATTGGACAAGCTTAAAGAAGAAAGCGTTGAAGGTGTTATTGTTGATCTTCGCGGTAATGGCGGTGGTTCATTACCAGAGTCAGTATTACTAAGTGGTTTATTTATCGATAAAGGGCCTGTTGTGCAGGTTCGTTACGAAAATGGTCGTATTAGTGTTGACCGCGATACTGACGGTGTTGTGCATTATGGTGGTCCTTTGACTGTATTGGTAGATCGTTACAGCGCTTCAGCCAGTGAAATATTTGCTGCTGCGATGCAAGACTATAACCGCGCTATTATTATTGGTGAGCAAACTTTTGGTAAAGGGACCGTTCAGCAACATCGTGGCTTGAGTCGTATTTATGACCTTGATAAAAAACTAGGTGCGGTGCAATTTACGATTGCCAAGTTCTACCGTATTAGCGGTGGAAGCACACAACATAAAGGTGTGCTGCCTGATATTTTATATCCATCACCGGTCGATCCGGCAGAGTGGGGTGAGAGTAAGGCAGAAAATGCACTTCCATATGACAGCATTCAAAAAGCAAATTACGCTCAGTTAAGCAATTACAATGGCACTATTAATGTGTTAACGGAAAAACATAACGCGCGAGTTATGAAAGACCCTGAGTTTGCTTATATTTTCAGTGATATTGAAGAATATAATAAAAATAAAGATAAAGATTACATTAGTTTAGTCGAGTCTGTAAGGCTTAAAACGAAAAAAGAAAGCGAAGAAAAGCAGCTGCTCAGGGCTAATCAGCGCCTTGAGAGAATGGGCTTGGACAAGGTCTTATCATTGGAGGATGATTTACCTGAAGCGCTAGAAAAAATAGACCCCTTCTTATTTGAAGCAGCCAATATTACATTTGATATGGTTGGATCGGGAAGCTACGCACTAAATTTAAAAGAATAAGTTTGACTTAAAAACAGATAGAGTAAAAGGCAGCAACATAGCTGCCTTTATTCGCTTTGAAAAATACCACTAATAAAAAAAACTATAATGGGGTAATTATGAGTGCACGCGGTGAGTTTTCCTCACGAATTGGATTCGTGTTGGCTGCGGCAGGTTCTGCGGTCGGATTAGGTAACATTTGGGGCTTCCCAACAAAAGTTGCTGAAAACGGCGGCGCTGCTTTCGTTTTGATGTATTTGGTAATGGCGTTTTTACTAGCTTACCCTGTACTGATGGCGGAACTAATCATTGGTCGTGCAAAACGAGCTAATATGATTGATGCCCTTGGATCTCTTTCCACCAACTCAACCGCTAGAACAGCGGGTATCATCACTGGGTCGATTGGCCTAATCACCGTTGTCTTTATCCTTGCATTTTACAGTATTGTTGCTGGCTGGATGATTGCATTCTTCGTCGACGCTGCAAGTAATATGATTGGATTCAGTATTCCTTGGTTAACTGAATTTTCAGTTTCTAGAAACGCTATATTCATGGCGTTATTTCTGTTTTTGACGGGCTTTGTTGTTAGCGGCGGTGTTAGTAATGGTATAGAACGTTGGTCCGTTAGGCTCATGCCGACTTTATTTACCATTATCGTGATTTTAATTATCTACGTCAGTTTCCAAGAGGGCGCTATAGAGGGGTGGAAAGCTTACTTAGTTCCCGATTTTAGTCGTTTATTAGATGCTGGGTTATTAGTTGACGCGATGGGCCAGGCTTTCTTTTCAATGTCTCTTGGTGTTGGAACTATGTTGGTTTATGGTTCATATATCCAATCCAATGAAAACTTACCTAAGCTAGGTGCTTCTGTCGCGTTAGTAGATATTGGCATAGCCGTTTTCGCGGGTATGTTAATAATTCCCGCTATGTACGTAGCGGCTAATAATGGTGTTCAGATATTTACAGAAACGGGAGCCCTTATTCAAGGAGACAGTCTCATATTCACTGTTTTACCTGCATTATTTGCTACAATTGATGTCGTTGGTTGGATCGTCGCTACCGCATTTTTCGCACTCATGGTGATTGCAGCATTAACGTCATCTATTTCGATGCTAGAGGTGCCCGTTGCCTATTTGGTTGACCATAAAGGTATTCAACGTAAAAAAGCATCAGCATTACTGAGTATTTGTGTATTGGTTATTTCCTGCGTTATTATCTTTAATTTCGATGCCCTTTTTGTTTTAGTTATCTCCGTAACGACACAGTATAGCCAACCATTACTAGGTTTTGTGTTATGTATATTTGCTGGTTGGATTTGGAATAGAAACGAAATTCTGACAGAATTAAAGCAAGGGCAAGATGGTGTTGAACAGGGTTTATTCTGGAAAATTTGGCCTTGGTACATAAAATTTGTATGCCCAGTGGTCATTGCATTCATGTTTTATCGTTCACTGACAGCATAAGGAATTCCAATGACGATTCAAAAACAAATAAAAGAACCCACGCTTACTGACGCGCTTATCCCAATTATACTTCTCGTTTTCTTTATGGGTAGTGCGGTTTTTTTGTATCGTGAAGATTCATCTTATGGCCCGAATCAAATAGCATTGTTACTCGCTATGGGTGTCGCGGCTATTGTGGGGATAAAAAATGGTCACCGCTGGAAATCAATTGAAGAAGGGCTAGTTAAGGGCATATCTATGTCATTGGGCGCTTGTATGATTTTGTTTGTGGTTGGATCATTGATTGGTACTTGGATGCTTGCCGGAACGGTTCCAACACTCATCTATTATGGATTGAACTTACTCAACCCTACGTTCTTCTATGCCGCTGCTTCTATTATTTGTGCCGTTGTAGCAATGAGTATTGGTAGTTCTTGGACGACAGCAGCAACTGTGGGTGTTGCATTGATAGGTGTTGCTACAGGGATGGATATGTCGCTTGCCATTACAGCAGGTGCGGTTGTATCAGGAGCCTATTTTGGCGACAAGTTATCACCATTATCTGAAACAACGAATTTAGCTCCTGCAATCGCGGGAACAGATTTATTTGAGCACATTAAATATATGTTATGGACAACTATTCCCAGTTTTCTAATAACCTTAGTCCTGTTCGTTATTATTGGATTAACCGAAGATACGAGTCAGGTTAGCGGTAGCATTGCAAAAATGCAGGAAACTTTAGCAAGTCAGTTTGAACTTGGTTTGCACCTGTTGATCCCTTTAGTTGTGCTTTTAACGTTGGCGATTAAAAAGATGCCTGCTTTTCCTGCTATAGCAATTGGTGCTTTATTAGGCGCTATATGGGCATTATTATTTCAGGACAATCTGGTTGCGTCATTTGCTAACAATATTACCGTTACTGCACCAGATGCTATTCATTGGTTATTCAAAGAAATTCCTGAATGGGTAAAGCATATTATGGTTACTTGGACTGCGTTATTCGACGGGGTTAGTTTTGATACGGGTGACGAAAGTTTGGATAAACTATTAAGCCGTGGTGGAATGGCTAGCATGCTTAACACCGTTTGGTTAATTATTTGTGCCATGAGTTTTGGAGCGGTATTGGAAAAAGTTGGACTGTTAAAAGCAGTTGTTGCTACATTCCTGAAAGGGGCTCATAGTGCGGGTGATATGATTAGCCGTACAATTCTAACCTGTATTGGGACAAACATAATTACTGCTGATCAATATATTAGCATCGTAATGCCAGGCCGGATGTACAAAGAAGAATTTGAGAAACGAGGATTGCACCAACTTAATTTATCCAGAAGTTTAGAAGATGGTGGCACGCTAACCTCACCTCTGATCCCATGGAATACCTGTGGGGCTTATATGTCAGGTGTTTTAGGTGTTTCTGTTTATGATTATTTTGTTTATGCATTTTTCAATCTTATTAACCCTGTATTGGCCGTGATTTATGCCTATTTAGGAATTAAAATATTACGTTTAACACCACCGAAAATTAAGGTGGTAGAGCAAGGAATCTAGATTTGTCTCAAATAGTCGTTAAAAAACGCTCGGGTTATCAGGCACCGAGCTATCTAATCAACGAAGTAGACTTGGTCATTGAACTTGACCCATGTAAAACTATTATCACATCAACTCTGCAGTTTGAAACTGTGCTAGCTCCTATTGAGTCGAATAGCAATGTGCCAGTCGTACGCGATCTGATTTTAGATGGTGAAGACCTTGACCTCATTAGTATTTTGCTCAATGGTATCTCATTTACTAACTATCAGATTGCTGATGGAAAACTAGTGATTGCGCAGGCTGATCTTGCCCATCTGGCTAGTTTTACATTGGTTGTCAAAAACAGCGTTAATCCAAGTAATAATGCAACACTAGAAGGCTTGTATTTATCAAACGCAGCCTACTGCACGCAATGTGAAGCTGAAGGGTTTCGTAAAATTACTTATTTTTTAGACCGACCAGACATCTTATCGGTTTATACAGTAACCATCATAGCTGACAAAACCCAATTTCCACAGGTTCTTTCAAATGGCAACCTGGTAGAAGCATATGATCTGAATGATGATAAAAAATTAGTTAAATGGCATGACCCATTTAAAAAACCTTGTTACTTATTTGCACTAGTTGCAGGCGATTTTGACAAACTGAGTGATTCATTTATAACTATGTCTGGTCGCAAGGTTCAACTAGAACTGTTTGTAGATAAAGGCAAAGAGTCTCAAGGTCATCATGCATTGGCGTCGCTGAAAAAAGCGATGAAGTGGGATGAGGATATTTATGGACTGGAGTACGATCTTGATATATTTATGGTCGTGGCCGTCGATTTCTTCAATATGGGTGCAATGGAAAATAAAGGGCTAAATGTTTTCAACAGTAAGTTCGTATTAGCCGATCCTAACATTGCCACCGATAATGATTTCTTTAATATTGAATCAATTATTGGTCATGAGTACTTTCATAATTGGACAGGAAACAGAGTTACTTGCAGAGATTGGTTTCAATTAAGTTTGAAAGAAGGATTAACTGTTTTTAGAGACCAGCAGTTTTCTGCCGATATGTTTAGTTATTTGGCCACCCGTATTAGCCAGGTAAAGGTGATGCGAGAAAATCAGTTTGCTGAAGATGCAGGCCCAATGAGCCATCCTATCAGACCTGATGAAGTCATTGAGATGAATAACTTCTACACAGTGACTGTTTATGACAAAGGCGCTGAAGTAATAAGAATGCTGCATACACTTCTTGCTGCGCAAGGTTTTAGGCGTGGTATGGACTTATATTTTGAGAGACATGATGGTCAGGCAGTAACGTGCGATGATTTTGTGAATGCTATGCAGGATGCCAACGAGGTCAATCTCGATCACTTCAAGTTATGGTATTCTCAGTCAGGCACGCCCAGAGTTACTGTTGAAAAAACGTCGCAAGAAGGTACGCATGTATTAGCATTTACTCAGCGTACGTTACCAACAGCCGATCAGTTAGATAAACAAGCACTATATCTACCGATAAAAATGGAATGTATTGATAGGTCCGGAAGTAAAATTGATCTGAAGTTAACCAACGATACATTTTTATTAGATTCAGCAAGTTCAACATTAGCAGTAAGTGCTCAAGATTTTGTACCCGTGTTGTTAAGCGATTTTTCTTCACCAGTTATACTGGATTATCCCTATTCACTCGACGACTTGTTGTTGATTATGACACACGCTTCAAGCGATTATTCAAAATGGGATGCAAGCCAAGCCCTATATTCAGCTTTAATACGTCAGCTTTATGAGAATAAAGAAACTGAGGTTTCAACAAAGATATGGCGAGAACTTGAAGCCGCGCTGTTACAAGCGAATGATAACTTCGAATTATTAAATGAGATGTTAACAATACCTAGTATAGAAACATTAACGCAGGGCATTCAGCAATCAGAGCCGCTTAAACTTTCGATTGCTAGATCGTCTTTTCTAACTCATATGCAACAAAATTTGCATGGTTTGTTAGTTGGTATACTTTCTAATATTTCACAACGCACATATGAATATACTAAAGTGCAAGTAAATGAAAGGCGTTTACGAAGTGCTGTTTTGCAGTTATTGAGCTATTCAAAAAGTAATGATATTACCGAGCAGTTGGAACATCAGTTTACAACATCAGACAATATGACTGATAAGCTAAATACATTGAAATGTTCTCAAATTTGCTCTCGTAATTTATTCGAAAAGTTAATGTTAGCGTTTGAACATGAGTACGCCGAGAACGCAGTAGTGATGGACAAATGGTTCGCGTTGCATGCAACCACAAGCAGTCATGATATTCTTGCTAAATTGACACTTCTAGCAAGTCATAAACAATTTAATATCAAAAACCCAAATAAAGTTAGGTCGTTAGTCGGTAGCTTTGCTGTTTACAATACTGAAGGCTTTCATGCGTTAGACGGCAGCGGATATCAATTTTTAACTGACTATTTAATCGAGCTTGACGTGCTAAATCCTCAAATTGCGTCTAGACTAGTTACACCGCTTATTCAATATAGAAAGTTTGCAAAAGTTCACCAAGACCTGATGACTATGCAATTGAAAAGGTTGCTTGGTCGCGGTAATTTAAGCAAAGATTTATACGAAAAAGTAAGTAAAAGTTTAGCTCATTAAATGAGAGCTTACGCTTTATTTTGTTAGAGTGATGTCAACGTAATGAAACGTTATCTGTTTACAATTAGCTTATCGTACTTGGAATGTGAAAATTTGTATCTTGCAGCGGTAAAAACAGTGATTGTCACTGCTAATAGCGGTGAAAGGATACAGATCCCTTCGATTAGTTTGAGACCATTTATAGAGCCAACAGGCATAAAAGGCAGTTTTTGTTTAACCGTAAATAGAGAGAATAAAATTCAATCATTTGAACGCTTCAACGCCTAAAAACATAACAGAACAGCTTTTTTTGAGTGGTTTTGTTGCATAATTTAGTAACTGGTACGATTTGTTCTTGCGATTGATCTTAAATGATGTAATGATTTTGTTAATTGTGTAAATATCATTAGCAAAATATCGCTCAAAGCGATCGTTCGGGAGAATAAAAGAACATGACTAATAAGCCTCGCGTATTTAAAAAATCGTCAATTGCAGTGGGTGTTACTGCGCTTTTAGCGGCTGCGTCTCATAGCGCTAGTGCTGCTGACTGGAACTTTGGGGATTTATCAATAACGTTCGATTCGAATTTTACACTTGCTACAAGTATTAGAACCGAAGAACGTGATTTCAACCTTATCGGCCATAGTAATCAGCCAAGTCTTAACTGGACAGGTTATAACGCTGCAACAAACGTTATTTATCCTTCAGCAGACGTTTGGGCATTAACTGATGGTGCTTATTCAACTAATGGTGACTTGGGTAACCTGTCTTATGATAAAGGCGAAGCGTTCTCAACTCAATTCGTAGGCCTGCATGAATTAGAAGTTGCTTATGGCGATTTCGGTTTTTTCGCTCGTGGCTTCTATTTCTATGATTTTGAAAATTCAGACGGTGACCGTGCTTATTCAAATCCTATAACAGGTAATGTTGCGGATCCATGCAGAGACAAGCAAGCATCAGATGAATTATGTAAAGATTTTAGACTGTTGGATGCATTCGTATATGCCGACTTCTATGTAGGCGAAATGCCTGTTTCTTTGCGTCTAGGTGACCAAGTGGTTAGCTGGGGTGAGAGCACCTTTATTCAGCATGGTATCAATACAACAAATCCTGTTGACGTGACTAGAGCTCAGGCTCCCGGTGCTGAACTTAAAGAAGTATTCATTCCTGTTGGAATGTTGTTTGGTTCAATCGGCCTCACTGATACAGTGAGCTTATCAGCTTACTATCAATATCAATGGGAACGTTCAAGGCTACCTGTTTCAGGCAGCTACTTAGCGACTAATGATTTTGCGGGTGAGGGCGGTTCATTTAATAACATCCAGCTAGGTTTCACCGGTAATCCTGACATTGATGCGGACACCTTAATAACTCAGTTAAACCAATTAGGTGCTGCACTTCAAGGCGGTGCAAGCCCCGCTGCAATCGGTGCCGCTTACCTTGCATACCCTACCAAGGTTGCAGTTCGAGAACAAAGCGATGCAGCTCATAATGATGCTGATGACCAAGGTCAATATGGTGTAAAAGTATCGTGGTTTGCTGCTGATTTGAATGAAACAGAGTTTAGTTTGTATCATATTAATTACCATAGCCAACGTCCATTGGTTACAGGTATAACATCCGATTTTAGACCGGAAGCAATTGCCGCTGATTTAGCGTTATTGGCCTCACCAGGTGGTATCACAAGAGATAATGTTACTGATTTAAGAGCGTTCACAAAGTCACGTTTTGATTATCCTGAAGATATTAAATTATATGGCATTAGCTTTAACACTACCTTTGGTGAAACTGCCTTTGCTGGTGAGTTTGCTTATCGCGTTGATGAACCTTTGCAGATTGATGATGTCGAACTGCTTTACACTGGTATGCCTGAACAGTTAGCAAATGCTGGTTTGAGACCAGACCTTGCTGGTATTTCTCAGCTGAAAAACATAGGCAGAGATGTAGGCCCTGGAGAAAATGCGTCAGGTGCTCTATTGTCAGATACTTGGCAAGCACAGATGACTGTATCTCATGTTTTCGGTCCTAAGTTTGGAACTGACAACTTTATTGTCTTAGGTGAAGCTGGTTATGTAAAAGTGTTAGATTTTCCAGATCCTAGCGTGATTAGGCTTAATGCGCCAGGTACATCTAGAACACCATCCTTAGAGCCTGTGCTAGATAATGCTGGTAATGTTATCAGTGATAGAGCCGGTTTACATACTGGTTTATCTGATGGTCCAGAAACGAATCCATTCGCCACCTCAGGTGCTTGGGGTTATCGTTTACTAGCGGTTGCTGATTATAACAATATTTTTGCTGGTATGAATTTACGCACAAGAGCGACTTTCTCGCATGACGTAAATGGTACGACACCGGATCCATTATTCTTATTTTTGGAAGATAGAAAGTCAGCAAATATAGCATTTACGTTGGATTATTTGAGCAAGTGGTCTGCGACAGCCTCATATAGCACTTTTTGGGGCGGAATAGGCACAACTAACGCACTTTCAGATAGAGACTTCGTATCTTTCAATATTAAATACGCAATTTAAGGACGTAGTCATGATTAAAAAACTAGGTTTAATAGCGGCAGGGCTAACTTTGGCGCTGTCTACTCATTCAGTTTTAGCAAAAGTTTCTCAAGCTGAAGCCGACAAGTTAGGTAATGAATTAACGCCATTAGGTGGTGAAAAAGCGGGTAATGCTGATGGTTCTATACCTGCATGGACAGGCGGGATTACGGAGTTACCGGCTGGTTATACACCGGGCGGTTTTCATATAGACCCCTTTGCTAGTGACAAGGTTTTATTCACTATCACTGCAAAAAATTATAAAGAGTACGCAGAGTTTTTAAGTGACGGGCAAAACAGGTTATTCGAAACTTATCCGGATACTTACAAAATGCCGGTTTATCAAACCCGACGTTCAGCAAGTAATCCTCAAAGCGTTTATGATGCTACTAAAGCAAATGCGATTCGAGCGGAGTTGCTAGATGGCGGTAACGGACTGAGCGGAGCCGCTATTGGCGTTCCTTTTCCAATTCCGAAGAACGGTTTAGAAGCAATCTGGAACCATACTCTTCGTTATCGTGGTGAAGCCGTTCAGCGAAATGGTGGTCAAGCAGCTGTAACCGCTAGTGGTGATTTTAATGTGATCGGTTTTGATGAGCAGTTAATGATCAAATACTCTGAGCAAGACACAACACCAGAGTCGTTGAGTGAAGAGAATATTCTGTTTAAGTTTAAGCAGAGCGTAACTAGTCCTGCAAGACTTGCTGGTACCGCGTTACTAGTTCATGAAACACTTGACCAGATAAAAGAACCGCGTCAAGCATGGACTTATAACACGGGGCAGCGTCGTGTGCGTCGTGCACCAAACATTGCTTATGACGCACCAGGTACAGCGGCAGATGGCCTGAGAACAACAGACGATTTCGATATGTATAACGGTTCACCAAATCGTTATAATTGGGAATTAAAAGGTAAAAAAGAATTATACGTTGCCTATAATAATTATGCGTTGCATAGCGATGCAGTTTCTTACGCGGACATTCTTAAGCCAGGCCATGTTAATCCTGATTTAACGCGATTTGAAAAACATCGGGTTTGGGTCGTGGAAGCGACGTTGAAGGAAGAGTTCCGTCATGTTTACCAGAAACGTACATTTTATTTAGACGAAGACAGTTGGCAAATACAGGTTGCGGATATGTATGACAACCGTGGTGAATTATATCGTGTCGGCATTGCCTATGGTGTGAACTACTACGAAGTGCCGACTCAATGGTCTACGTTAGATGTGTATCATGATTTGAATTCTCGTCGTTATTTGGCAATTGGTTTAGATAACGAGGAGCAAATGTATGACTTCAGTATCAAACCAGATGACCGCGAATTTACGCCACAAGCATTAAGGCGGGCAGGAAAAAGATAAAACG
>JBLIKA010000096.1:0-12324 GCA_047637355.1 Glaciecola sp.
AAGGTATACGGACATATTGTAATCTCACCGATGTAGAACATTTTGCCTAAAATAATGAGGTATAAATGTCTAGCATCTTTAAATCTTCAGTTGCACTACCTATTTCGATAGCTTTATTGCTATCAGCTTGCGGTGGCGGCGGTTCTAGCAGCACTAACGATGGTGGGGGGAGTAGCTCAACTCCTGCAACAGTATCGTTATCTGCAAATTCAATGACGGTTATGGTAAAGAATCTACGACAATCACATGGTCAAGTGCTAACGCAGTATCTTGCTCAGCGTCTGGTGCTTGGACTGGCGATAAGGCATTGTCTGGCAGTGAATCCGTTGCCATGAATGATTTTGGAGACCAACGTTTTACACTTACATGTGGAAGTGCTTCGGCAACGTTAACGGTTACTGTCAACAGTGATAATTCAGAAGGCTCTTGTGTAAATCCTCATAGTGCAGAAATCTATGAGTCGTACTTAGGTGTTTATAACATTCCTGCGCCGCAAAACTTTTTTAGTGATGACAAAGTTAAAGCCATAGGACTCAAAGATTATGGCGTCGAATGGATTTATAATAATTACAAAGGCAAAGGTGCTAGTTGGATTAAAGATTGTACTGAAGATCAATACATTAAATTAATGTACTGGATAATCCAGTTCAATACGTTACGATATGGGACATAACCCGTATAGTTAATATAAAATTTACTGTCATGTGATATCTACGAAGCAGCTGCGTTGTACTGCACTGAACTTTTAAATTGGTTCTGAACAATTACACTAATAGGAATACCTCCATGTCTAACGTTTTCATTTTATGTGCGGGAAGAACAGCATCAACCGCTTTAACTGCGGCCTGCACTCACATTACGAACTTCAGTTCCGCACATGAATCAAGAGTTAATCAACTCAGTAGTACAAAACTAGATTACCCTACTCAACATATCGAAATTGATAACAGGCTTATCTGGTTTGGCGCAGCGTTAGATAACAAGTATGGTGATTCAGCAAAATACGTGCACCTCACCAGAGATAAACATAAGGTAGCTGCTAGTTATGCAGAACGATGGAACTTAAGTGAATCTATTGTCAAAGCATACGGGCACGGTATATTAATGAAACCTAAAATAGCAAAATCTGAACGCCTTGACATCTGCTTAGATTATGTGGAATTTGTCGAAAGCCAAATTGAACTTTTTTTGAAAGACAAACCTAATTACATAAAAATTTCGGTGGAAGAGTTAAGTACCGGATACGCGCAATTATTCGACTTTATTGGTGCGGAAGGCGATTTAAACGCGGGCTTAAATGAATTCGAAAAAAAGCATAACAAGAACAAAACCAGCATTTTAGTGACCTTAAAAAACGCATTCTCTAATTAATATAAAGACAGGCAAGTAAAACAATGGATTAAGAACGACATTAAATAGACTGAAAGATCACGGTGCAAATACTGTTTCAATATATAACTTTGGTTATTGGCAAGATGCGCAAGCGGATTCTTGGCTACTGAATCCTGATACTAAGCATTTAGATGATTGGGTAATTAAATACATTGTAGAAGAGTCTGAAAAGTTAGGTTTGGCAGTTCACTATGTTTGGCAATTCTTAGCACAAGATACTCAAAACCAATTTTTGTTTCCGTTTAATGGTTATGTTGAAGTAAATGTGCCGTTATTAAAGAAAATTATGGATGCACATGAAACACATATTCTTTGGGAAGCAGAACGTTTAGAAACCCATGGAATAGCGGCTATTTCAGCAGACTGGAGTGCAATGTGGTTATGTTTTCACTGCGGTATAAATGAACCTCATACCCAGGAAGAGACTGATAAAGTCAAAGATTATTACATGGAAAGAATGGGGGCCATCATTGATCAAATCAAATTAAAGTTCTCTGGTAAAATCTATGTTGGTGATGGACCTCAATGGAATGATAAACGCGTATTTGATAACGTCGACGGCATTATCCTGCCTTTCGGTAACCTAATAACTGACGATGAAGCGGCAACCGCTAATGTTGTTCTGATACAAGAACGAGCAACTCAGTTTATTGAAAACACTCATAACCAATGGAACTGCTTAGATGTGCAACCGTGTTGGTATAATTCAAGTGAAACTATCCCTAAAGTAATGTTTAATTTTTTTGGTCAAAGTCACGCATCATTTTTATCAACAGGTTGGATTGAAGATGGATTGTGTACTCAAGGAGCCATCAATGGTGTTACCACCGAATGCGTTCAATATGAAGTAAAAACCGATTTTTCTGCTCAAGCAATCTTTACCGAAGGATTATTGCGAGCAGCCGATACGCAACCTTATTTTGATGCGCTAGGCACAACGACAACGGCTGGATACTGGTTATCAGATACCTTGATACCTGATGAAAACCAGCTTCCTGCGAGCACTCATACCGTAGAAGGCTTCCCAAATATATCACAATCTATCCGAGGGAAATCAGCAGAGAAAATAATTAAATACTGTTACACCGGTGAAGATTAAGCGTATGAACCAAATATTATTGATTAACTCTATTGAAGATATGTAATGTACGTTTTAAAAATCAGCTAACATTGCATGTTATATTCCGCTAAAGCATTAAAGTTAAGTCTTTGAGGCTTTATTTTACAAAATATCAAAGTAAATAATGAACATGCAAACGCTAAAAAATAAACATGTGAAGTGGTCGAGCTAAATTGTCCATAGTTTTGTAATTTAGCCAGTACCTTCGCTCGGAAGTGTTGTTTTTTAGTTGAATTTATTAGAATTAGCGATACTTATATCTCTTTGATGTTCGTAACGGGTTGAACTTTGAACATGAAAACTAATTACATGTACAAATGGTGAGGTGTCAAATATCGCACTTCGCCTCAGCAAGCAAAACCATTTGAAAGCGGTTTCATAATGTTAGTGTCTGCATCAAACTTTAATGTCTAGTTGCAAACATTAAGATGCTCGCGCAAAGATTGGCGTATTATTAAAATAAATCGACAATTCGGTAAAATAGCGTCCATTCGATATGATTTACATCTAGTGAAATAGTGCAATCTCATCGGATGAGTTTTGTTGTATAGCGCAATTTACCCTATTCCTATATAAAAACAGTTTAAATTCCTTTAAAATACGCGGCGCAGAAATACAAACGTGCATCATTTTAATTAATAATGAAAAGCATTTGATTGTAATCTAACTACATTATATTGGAATAACTTCGTTATTCTATCTTACAAGCATAGGGATTTTAATGACTACTGATACATCTAAGATTATTTACACCATTACCGATGAAGCTCCAGCTTTAGCAACGCAATCGTTATTGCCGATCATTAAGGCATTCACTGCATCTTCTGGTATTGCTGTTGAAACTCGCGATATTTCTTTAGCTGGCAGGATCATTGCAAATTTCCCAGATTATTTAACTGAAGAACAACGCATCGCTGATGCACTTGCTGAACTTGGCGAATTGGCTAAGACACCTGAAGCAAACATTATTAAATTACCAAACATCAGTGCCTCGGTACCGCAACTACAAGCTGCAATTAAAGAGCTTCAGGCGAAAGGCTATGCTTTACCTAACTACCCAGAAATTGCAAAAACTGAAGACGAGAAAACGATCAAATTAACCTATGCAAAAGTGCTAGGGTCTGCAGTGAACCCTGTATTGCGTGAGGGTAACTCTGACCGCCGTGCGCCAGCTTCAGTAAAACAGTATGCTCGCATCAACCCGCATTCAATGGGTGCATGGGCGACAGATTCAAAATCTCATGTTTCGCATATGGAATCAGGTGATTTTTATGGCAGTGAACAATCAACAACCGTTTCTGGTGCACAAGACGTGCGTATAGAATTTGTTGCATCTACTGGCGCAGTATCAACACTCAAAGAAAAAGTGTCGTTGCTGGATAAAGAAGTTATTGATGCTTCAGTAATGAGCAAGTCAGCCTTAGTTAGCTTTTTTGATAAAGAAATTGACTCAGCGAAAGAGCAGGATGTTCTGCTTTCGTTGCATATGAAAGCGACAATGATGAAAGTATCAGACCCTGTTATTTTTGGTCACGCAGTTGAAGTCTTCTACAAGAGCGTATTTGCTAAACACGCAGATACGTTTGCTGAAATTGGCGTTGACGTCAAAAACGGTCTAGGTGATGTATATGCAAAAATTACATCACTACCAGAGCAACAACAAGCTGAAATTGAAGCTGACATTCAAGCTGTTTATGGTATACGCCCAGAAATGGCGATGGTTGATTCAGATCGTGGCATCACCAATTTACATGTTCCTAGTGATGTTATTATCGACGCATCGATGCCAGCTGCAATTAGAGCTTCAGGTCAAATGTGGGGACCAGACGGTACGCAAAAAGATACTAAATTTATGATACCTGATCGCAGCTATGCAGGCGTATTCGCTAACGTTGTCGAATTCTGTAAGAAGCACGGGGCATTTGACCCAACAACGATGGGTACAGTTCCTAATGTTGGTTTAATGGCGCAAAAAGCCGAAGAGTATGGTTCACATGACAAAACCTTCATCTTGTCTGAAGCGGGAACTGTGCGTGTAGTTAATTTAGCGGGCGATATTTTACTTACTCACAATGTTGAAGATGGTGATATCTGGAGAATGTGTCAGGCGAAAGATGCTCCAATACAAGACTGGGTTAAATTAGCTGTTACTCGGGCTCGTGCAACAAACTCTCCAGCCATCTTTTGGTTAGATGAAGACCGTGCACACGATGCGCAAATGATTAAAAAAGTTAATGTATATCTTAAAGACCATGACACAGCAGGCCTAGATATTCAAATTATGAGTCCTGTTGAGGCTACTGACTTTACATTGCAACGTTGTGCGAGGGGCGAAGACACTATTTCAGTAACTGGTAATGTGTTGCGCGATTACTTAACTGATTTGTTCCCGATCTTAGAATTGGGTACAAGTGCGAAAATGCTATCTATTGTGCCGCTCATGAATGGCGGTGGTTTGTTTGAAACTGGTGCTGGTGGGTCTGCGCCTAAGCATGTTCAGCAGTTCGAAAAAGAAAACCACTTACGTTGGGATTCGTTGGGTGAGTTCTTAGCATTAGCTGCTTCGTTGGAGCACTTAAGTGTGACCACTGATAAACCTAAAGCAAAAGTATTAGCGGATACATTAGACAGAGCAACAGCGAAGTTCTTACAAGAGAATAAATCGCCATCACGCAAAGTAAATGAATTAGATAATCGTGGTTCACATTTTTATCTTGCAACTTACTGGGCTCAGGAGCTTGCCGAACAATCTGGTGACGTTGAATTGAAAGCACAGTTTATTCCTATAGCCGAAAAACTAACGTCACAAGAAGCAAAAATTGTCAATGAGTTGAACAGTGCTCAGGGCGTTCCTATGGACGTAAATGGCTATTATTTTGCTAATGATAATTTAGCGGCTGAAGCAATGCGTCCAAGTATGACGTTGAACGAAATATTGGCGTCAGTTTACATAAGTTAAAGTGTTAATTTTACGCAGAGTTAGCCGTTTTTGGCAAACGTAGACTTATCCTAATATAAAAAGGCTAGATGAAAAATCGTCTAGCCTTTTTGCTTTTTAAATTAAATAAGTACGAAAAATATTGGCTTGTTCTAATCTACTAAAACCCAATAACCTGTATTTATTAATTTTGTCACAACCTTGACGAATTCAGGGTTATCTAAAACTTCTTCTTCTATATCAATACCAAAAGATACGTCTTTATTATTCAGTAAAATATCGAAAGCACTACTAAGCTTGATACCAACCATAAATGCGTTGCCATCAATAAAAAAAACAAATTTTTCTGAGGTTTGTTGCTCCGCATATACTGGCTTAACACCTGTCATTCTGGATAGTGATACCCCTTCCAATAATTCATTACGGACCTCTTCAACACTGTAATCTGCTTTTAGTGCTTCATCATTTGGTAAGCTCTGACGGCTCAATAACTGCAGAAGAGCATGCTCTGCTTGCTCAGAATTAATTAGTTGGCTGATATACTGCTTTATTTTGGCTAGTTCAGATGAATTAATAGCAGCACTTCTTGTATCAATTGTTCTCAGGCTAAGTAAGTCAGGATCTGTATAACGTTCCGATACAGCAGAATCTATACTATTTTCGTCAATCAAACCGCCTAGCAATTCGAGTGAAGTGGGCGCTCTAAAGCCGATACTGTAATTCATACAATCAGATAGAGCCACACCATTATGGGGATGTTTTGGGGGTATGTAGACAACGTCACCAGGTAATAACACTTCATCAATAATGGCTTTAAAACCATCAATCTGTTTTAGTAAAGGGTGGGGAATAGACTCTGTGTAATCGCCGGGTAAACCAACTTGCCAGCGTCTTGAGCCCTTTCCTTGTATAATAAACACGTCATATTCATCAGTATGAGCACCAACGCCAGCACCTTCGTTGGAAAAGCTAATCATCACATCGTCAAGCCGCCAGTTTGGGATGAAATTTACCAATTGTGTCAGTTCGTCAACATCGTCAATGTAACGGTCAACGCTCTGAACCAGCAAAGACCAAGCGCCTATACAGACATCTTCAAATGTATCAAAAGGACCCTGTGAAGCGGTCCATTCACCGTTTGAATAAGCCACAATTCTACTGTCTATTTCATCTTCTTGAGCTAAGCCAGCTAATTCATGTTCATCAATCGGGTCTGTGAATGACTCAACGAAGCCTCTAATAATACACGGCTTTTTTTGCCAGTATTCATTTAAGAAGTGAGTTTGGTCGAATTTAGTAATGATCATTTTGCACCTAACAACTTATATACGGTAACTTGTCCTAGGCCTTTCAATGGCAGCACCAACCCAGAACAAAATTTATAATTTTGCATACTATACAGCATGGTTTGTTGGCAGACTTGAATTTCTCTATTAGCCGCTGTTGATTCTAGCCTAGAAGCAAGATTCATTGTATTACCCCAGACATCAAACGCGGGTTTCATTTTCCCAATAATACCGGAAATAGCATTGCCTGATGCAACGCCCATCTTAATTCCGATGTTTACATCAGTTTCAATTGCAAACTCTCTGCTAATAGCGAGCGCAAATTCGCAGCAACGCTGGCTGGTCTCGTAAGCGCTTAATGATCGATTATCAAGACCAACAGCTGCTATATATTGGTCGCCATTAGTTTTTATTTTGGTTATATGAAGCTCCTCAGCAATAGTGTCAAATATAGAATAGATGCGATGTAAAAACATCACTAAATTTCTATCTGAGGTTTGCCGGCTATAAGGAGTGAATTGAGTGAAATCGATGAATATAATGCTAGTAAATGAATGCTCGGCAATGCAGCTTTTTATATCTAGATGCTGAACTGACATTAGGTAACTTGCAATATGATTAGGAATAACCTTTTGTAATAGTTGCCTAGTCTTTTGCTCTGCGATTTGCATTTTTTGCCAACTGCGGTCCATCTGTCGACGGATCCATGTCGCAAGTAAAAAACAAGAGATCGACAGTGTCCATGTATTGACATTTATTAAGCCAGTTTGCCAACCTGCAACTGCGCTAGGGACAGCGACTTGATTCTGGAAGTATATAAATAATCCACAAAATACCCACAACGTTATCCACAACTGTTTAGTTTCGTATTGATGAAAGAAATAGAGCGAGGTAAACATGCCCAGTAAAAAATAGAATTGAATATTAAGATCTATTTTCCATAAAAAAATAGCAGTAATGAGGTAGCTAATATAGGCCAATATTAATAACCATCTGGCCAATTTAAAGAAGCCTAATTTGCTTAAGAAAAATGCAGACGAAAAACAGCCAACATGCACGAGCATGTTAATTATGTGTATTTGGATATTGGGAATACCCGAGAAGCATAATAATTTTAATGATTGGACACACAAAACAAAACACAAACAAATACAAACACCGCTCAATATGTCAGCTCTTTTGTTTGCTCTTGATATACTGGTTAGGGGAGGGGAACTTAGTCGCTTAAAATACTCTTTAAGCACAAGCATAGTACTAAACATGACGCACATCCTTGTGAGTCGTTAATTTAGTCTCTATTTTGTCAGAGTATTAGTCAGCAAGTAACTGGTCAACAAGCCTGATTGCATCACCTATATAGTTAGCTGGCGACAGTTTCTTTAATTCCATTTTCACTTCTGCTGGCAATTCTAGATTATCGATGAATTCTGCCATTACTGCCGCATTTACTTTTTTACCGCGAGTTAATTCTTTCAGCTTTTCATAAGGCTTTTCAATACCGTAACGACGCATTACCGTTTGAATAGGCTCTGCTAGTAATTCCCAGTTATTATCGAGTTCGGCAAGCAAACTCGCCTCGTTCAGTTGTAACTTACTGATCCCTTTCAATGTCGATTGATAGGCAATGACCGCATAACCTAAACCTACACCCAAATTTCTCAAAACAGTTGAGTCAGTTAGGTCTCGTTGCCACCGGCTAACCGGTAATTTGGTTGCTAAATGGCCTAAGATTGCATTCGCAATGCCTAAATTACCTTCCGAGTTTTCAAAGTCGATTGGGTTAACTTTATGTGGCATTGTTGAAGAGCCAATTTCACCTGGAATGGTTCTTTGCTTAAAATGACCTAACGCTATGTAGCCCCAAGCATCGCGGTCAAAATCGATGAGTATTGTGTTAAAACGAGCGATAGCATCATATAATTCAGCAATATAATCATGTGGCTCAATTTGGGTCGTAAATGGATTCCACGTAATGCCAAGGCCGTTTACAAATTCGCCAGCGAATATATGCCAGTCGGTATCTGGGTAAGCACTTAAGTGCGCATTATAGTTACCCACTGCACCGTTGATTTTTCCAAGTAGTTCGACGTTTGCAATTTGTTCTCTTTGGCGCTTCAGGCGCATCGCCACATTCGCCATTTCTTTACCCATTGTTGTAGGCGAAGCTGGCTGTCCATGAGTTCTCGCCATCATTGGGACACTTCGATATTCTTTTGCTAAACGAGTCAGCTCAGCAATTAACTGGTCACAATAAGGCAGTAAAACGTCGTCACGACCGCCTTTGAGCATCAAAGCATGGGATAGGTTATTGATATCTTCTGATGTGCAAGCAAAGTGGATAAACTCATTAATGGCTTGCAGTTCGGCATTACCCGCTACTTTTTCTTTTAAGAAGTATTCTACCGCTTTGACATCGTGGTTTGTGGTCGCTTCAATATCTTTAACGCGTTGAGCGTCCGCTTCACAAAATTGGTCAACGATGTTATTGAGTACTTGGTTTGCTTCTTTACCAAAAACGGGAACTTCTGTGATGTCTTGATGTTTAGATAAAGCTTGTAGCCAGCGAACTTCAACAATGACACGTTGTTTAATTAAACCGTATTCGCTGAAATATTCTCTTAACTCCTTTGTTTTAGAGCCGTAGCGGCCATCCACAGGGGAGAGCGCAGTGAGTGCGGATAGGTTCATTGTGTGTCCTTAATAAATATAAATTACGAATTAAATATGAATTTTAAATTTGAGTCGCTGTGCATTGTCTAAATATCTGTTTTAGGAAATAACCCGAACAGCTTGTTTCGCAGCTTTCAAAATCTGATTTTTGTTGAGTAATATGTGTCTTCTCTTACCGCCCATTTGCCGCCAAAGCACCGCAGAACGAACACCAGCTAGCAGAAGTGCGCGTACCTTGTGCTGATTCGTCTCTATACTCAGATATTGCTGATTTCCAGCAATCTGAATTTTAGGCGCGAGCGGACTTACTACATCGGTATAAATGCTTGCTAAAGATGACATTATTTGGCTATGCTCAAAATCAATATGCCCCAACTGACGTTGCACATGTGATATTCGCTCGCCTAAAGTGTTTAACGCTGTAGGATGTTTGCTGAGTTTTCGTTCCAAACTTAATATCGAAGCGACATAACGTGTTATTTCGGCATCTTTGTGGCGGCTTTCATTATCTAGCTGTGCGACCAGTGTCTTAAATCCTACTGTCAAGTTCGGTAGGGAGCCATATACTTGTTGTGGATTGTCAGGAGCCGTGACCAAAATGCTTGAAATGCTCGCCTCAATGGCCTGCGCATCAGCATTACCTTTGCGACCCACACTCTGAACTAACGCTGCCGCTTGGCATACACCTGCAAGCGCTATGTGACGTTCTATATCCGGGCTAATCATTTATTATTTACCCTTCTGCTTTAGCAAAATTTGCTGGAAATGTTTTAACTTCATTGTCAACTAAATAGCCTTCTATAATACCACCGCCCAAGCATGTGTCTTCTATGTAAAAGACAGCTGATTGGCCTGGTGTAACTGCCTTTTGAGGCTCATCAAAAATAACCGTTAAGTTGCCATCGCTATCAGGTGTAACGGTGCAGGGTATATCATCTTGGCGATAACGGGTTTTGACCATCATTTTCATCGTCTCGAGCGGGCCTTGTCTATCAACCCAATGCAACTGGTTAGCAATTAAGCCGTCTGAGTAAAGTCGAGGGTGATTAGCACCCTGACCAATAACTAAGACATTACGCAATACGTCTTTATCAACAACATACCAAGGTTCATCGCCATGTTCTTTCTTACCGCCAATGAGCAACCCTTTGCGCTGCCCCAGTGTGTGGTACATAAGACCATCATGGTGGCCAATTTCTTCGCCTTCAGTTGTTTCAATGATGCCAGGTTTAGCCGGTAAGTATTGGCCTAGGAAATCTTTGAATTTCCGTTCACCAATGAAGCAAATGCCAGTACTGTCTTTTTTGTTATGTGTAATCAGACCCTGTTGCTCGGCAATTTTGCGCACTTTTGGTTTTGCGATATCACCGACAGGAAAGAGTGTTTTAGCAAGATGTTCATGACTAAGGGTGTATAAAAAGTAACTTTGATCTTTGTTATTATCAAAGCCACGCACCATCTTCCATTTACCATTTTTAAACTGGCGTTGAACATAGTGGCCTGTTGCAATGTAATCGGCACCTAAGTCTTCTGCTGCAAATTCTAAAAATGCCTTGAATTTAATTTCCTTGTTACACATTATATCCGGATTAGGTGTCCTGCCTGCTTTATATTCTTCAAGGAAATATTCAAATACATTGTCCCAGTACTCTGCGGCAAAATTAATTTGATGCAGATGAATACCTAACTTATCTGCAACGGCTTGAGCATCGGCTAAATCTTCGGCGGCTGCACAATATTCGTCATTGTCATCCTCTTCCCAGTTCTTCATAAACAAACCCTCAACCTGGTAACCTTCTTGTTGAAGGAGGTAAGCTGAAACGGAAGAGTCAACGCCGCCTGACATACCTACGATTACCTTAGTTTCAGAGTTTGGTTTTGAAGGAATTGGAGTATTATTGTCAGTCAACGAACGGTTACCTTTTATGTTTGTACTAATTACTTATTTGAGCTTTGTATAATAGCAATTTTTAGCCCAGGTTTATAGTTTCTCATAGTGCAAAATCAACTAATTTAGTTAGCTTTTTATTGAATCCGATTCAACATATTCACCACTGGCTATATTGTCTAATGTCCAATGTCCAATACTGTAGCGAATTAGTCTTAACGTAGGAAATCCTATATGTGCCGTCATACGACGGACTTGTCTGTTGCGGCCTTCTGTAATAGAAATTGACAGCCAAGTGGTGGGAATATTCGCTCTAAATCGGACCGGAGGCGTTCTATCCCACAATTGGGGAGTTTGCATTTTCTCAATTTTAGCTGCAATCGTTGGTCCATCGTTTAGAGTGACTCCATTGCGAAGTTTATCTAAATCGGCTTCACCAGGTTGTCCTTCGACTTGCACCCAGTACGTTTTGCTGGTTTTATTTTTTGGTGACGAAATTTTATTCGCAAGTTTACCGTCATTGGTCAATACTAAAAGGCCTTCACTGTCGCGATCAAGACGTCCAGCGGCATATACATTCGGTATAGGAATATAATCTTTGAGCGTTTTACGGTCCTCTTGATCAGTGAATTGCGTAAGTACCATATAGGGTTTATTAAAAAGCAAAGTCTTTTTGGGCTCGCCAGGTTTGTTGTCTTGTTTTTTTCTGCGCTGACTAAAATACGTTGATTGTGAGTTTTTCACGAAAATTTGCTGCCTGAATTTTATGTTCAGTATTTAATGATAATAATTATGCCACGAAGTCGGGTCTATCGTAAGTTTCTTTTTACGTTTGCAGACTTTTGAGCCAGTTTTGTAATCACTTGTTTAGCACCATAGCTGCAAATTAAAGATACTTTGGCATGCTTGCTGAGCAAATGTTAATGACTAAACAGTGATTTTTAGACATAAAAAGCAGGACCATATTCTGCTTTTTATGTCTATTTAAATGCTAATAATAAATTATCGGCTACCTTTCTGGCTCTTCGCC
>JBLIKA010000097.1:0-12256 GCA_047637355.1 Glaciecola sp.
GACTATCCGCTCATTGTAAATGGAGCCAAGTTTGAAGAGACCGGACGTTCGGAAAGTCGATTCATAGCAGTGACTGGATATAACCTAAAAGGTACTGGTAATGGCATCGTGGCGCCCGTTGGGTCAGACATTTTTTCCTTGGCTGATTTAGAGGGCAAGTCTATATCGACGCCTTTTGGTAGCGCTGCTTGGGGTATGACTTTAAAGGTGCTTAGAGACAACAATCTTATGGACAAGGTGGAGCTTAAAAATCAGAGCCCACCGGTCGGTGTGAACAATATTGCCCTAGGCAAAATAGATGCACACGCTGATTTCACTCCATGGTCAGAAGTGATGGAATTCCGTGGTACAGGTCGTAAGATTTATGATGGCAGCGAAGCCGGCATTCCAACTTTCCACGGTACCGTAGTGGGTACAAGCTTCGCAGATAAATACCCTGAGATAGTTCAGGCTTATGTAAATGCGACTTTAGAAGCTCAGGACTGGATAGATAACGATCCTGTATATGCAGCAACCATGGTGTCCGAGTGGACTGGTATCGAAAAGGAAGTGTTGTATCTGTATTTTTCTAAAGGTGGTATCACAACTTTTGAAGCATCTATTAAGCCAGAGTGGAAAGCTGCTCTAAAGTATGACCACGCCTTATTGGTTAAAGAGAAAAATATACCACCGTTAAGCTTCGATAAATGGCTCGACGACAGTTACGTCAAGGCAGCTTACACGGCTCGTGGTCAAAGCTACGACGCATTAGTAAGTAGCGTTGTAACGCCTATTATTGATGATCCCTCATTAGCCCCTGCAGAAATGTGGATAGATGGTGTCGGCATTGTGAGCTTCGACAGTGTTGAGGCAATGACCACCCTGTATACCATCGTTACTAAAGCAGGCCAAAAGGTCAACGCCACTTATGTTTATGATAAGGCGACTGGTCTGAAATTGTTTGGCCATGTAGCTTTCTATGTAAAAGACACATCCGGCGGACTGTTTGCTTTTATGAAAAAAGGTGATGCAGAAAAAGCGCAAGGAACTCTTGTTGCTTGGACAGACCTGATTTAAGTCAATGTTTAGTCGGGAAGATGAATCGTGTTGTCTTTTAGAAGACTGATATTTTCCCGACTCTTTTTTATATAAATAATTTTGTCTAGTTAAATTTTTAATGTTAAGTCTAAACCGCTTTACAGATGTGAAGCAGCTTTAATCAAAAGAATAATACGATATCGGTAGCCTCAAATGAAATTAGCCACGGTAGAAAGACAGCATCAAATAGACCTTGATTCATTAGATGAAGTGGATGTATCAGTTGTGTCAAAAAAAATAAAAATTGAAATAGCGCAGGCTGTAGGTGAAAGCAAGACATTGTCAGAAAGAATTGCTGAAAATTTTGAATTAACTAAATCTATAGTAGTCGGTTTCCTTTCAATAATATTAGGGTTGTTGATTTGGCATCTTGCGACGTTGTACAGCGTAAATTTTTATATCAATTTTGAGAATGTACCTTCGCCGCTAAAGGTAGGCTCATTTTTTATTGCCCATCTCGGTGACACTGAGTTTTATATTCATATTCTGGTTAGTTTACGACGAATACTTTTTGCCTTTTCTTTGGCGGCAGTAATAGGTATTGCATTAGGCCTGTTGGTTGGGCGCTCAAGAACGATCCGTGCGGCTGTTTTGCCTTACATAGAAATTATTCGTCCGATACCTGCAGTCGCTTGGATTCCCTTAGCAATATTGATGTGGCCAACGGAAGAATCCTCGATTATCTATATTACTTTTCTCGGTGCGTTGTTTCCCATTATTATAAATACTGTTCACGGTGTTGAGCAAACTCCTGAGGTTTTAGTTCGAGCGGCATTATCTTTAGGCGCTAAAAAGATGCAAATTTTTTATCATGTGATATTGCCTGCAGCTTTACCGAGTATCTCTGCAGGTTTGGCAATTGGCATGGGTGTAAGTTGGTTTTCTTTATTAGCTGGAGAAATTATTGCGGGTCAGTACGGTATTGGATACTTTACTTGGCATGCTTACTCGTTAATTAATTACCCTGATATTGTCGTAGGTATGCTGGTTATTGGTGGCTTAGGTTCTTTATCAACTTATTTAATTCGCTTAGTAATGAAACCTGCTTTGAGGTGGAAGCAGAAGCAGCGTTAATAATGGGCTTAGCAATCTCAATGAGAACCATCAGGATTGTTTGTATTTTCCATTTATTTAGTGTTGCTAGTTATCGCTCTATTTATTACAGCAGGTCGCTCTGAGCAACGAAATAAATTTGTTTAAAGACAATAATATTATGAGATTAAAGCTATGAATATGTCAGCCGCTAAAAGCCATCGCCAGCCAATTGTCGATAAGGGTAATATAAAAATTGATGCAGTTACGATTCGTTTTGGTTCAGGGCGAACACTAAATACTGCGGTAAAAGAGACAAGCCTTGAGATAACTCCAGGTGAATTTGTCTGTATTCTTGGCCCATCAGGTTGTGGTAAATCGACCTTATTAAATTCCGTGGCGGGTTATGTGAATCCAACCTCAGGCAAAGTTCTGGTTGATGGTGAGTTGATCACAACGCCGGGGCCAGACCGTGGCATGGTGTTTCAGCAGTACTCTCTTTTTCCATGGAAAACGGTACATGAAAATATTGCCTTTGGCCCCAAAGTTGCCGGTCACAGCGCCGCTGCGAGTGACTCGATAGCAAATACATTTCTAGATATGATTGGCTTATCATCAAGTGCGGATAAGTATCCTGGTGAACTGTCGGGAGGTATGCAGCAACGTGTAGGCATTGCGAGAGCATTGGCGAATTATCCAAGAGTGTTATTAATGGACGAGCCCTTTGGTGCCTTAGACGCACAAACTCGGCTAATGATGCAAGAAAGTTTATTAAACATCTGGTCCGAGTTTGGCACAACCGTTTTGTTTGTGACTCATGATGTCGATGAGGCAATATTTTTGGCGGATCGTATTTTAATTATGAGTGCAAGCCCCGGATCAGTCATTGCAGATTTAAAAGTGACTCTTGATAGGCCGCGAAGTGCAGAGTTGGCAACAGAGGAGCCGTTTATAGCTCTAAAAAAACAATGTTTGTCGGTTATTCGCGCAGAGAGTCTAAAGTCATTTCAAAATTCAGGCGTAGATGTAGCGGCGAAAAAAGTACGAGCATAATTAAAATCAAGCGCAGATGGTACGTCAGTTTACTGCGCTGTCACTGCCGCAATTATTTCGAACCTAGTGTTAGATAAAATTTACAAAACGTGCTCACAACAGCAGATTATTTGGAAGCAAAGCAGCCGCCTTAGACTGACTAAGAAACAGAATTTCTAGTAAAAATTACTTGTTATAACAAGTATGATAATTGATCACTTTGGGAGTTGTTGTAATGAAAGCCGAAATGTCTCATCAGCCGCTTTATCTTCAGATAAGAGAGGCTTTGAAGAAGAAAATACTTTCAGGGGAATATGCGCCTAATCAGCGTATGCCATCAGAGAGTGAGTTAATGCACACTTTTGATGTGAGTCGAATTACCGTTAGGCAGGCTCTAAAAGATTTAAGCGCGGAGGGCTTGGTGTTTACCTCTCAAGGCAAAGGTACCTTTGCCAGTAAGCCTAAGGCTCGTCAGGATGTTCAACATCTTCAAGGTTTTGAAGAGGCAATGCGGGCTAAGGGCTACGATACTAATGCTCGCACTCTTAGTGTTCGCGAGATGACGCCCAGCAAAGATGTTCAGCAAAGACTCGATATTACGGGTAAAGATGGCGTCATAGAAATTATCCGAGTGCGTTATCTCGACGGTGAGCCGGTGTCGTTAGATACTTCTTATCTGCCGGTAATCATTGGGAAGCAGTTGCTCAGCAAAGATCTAACAGGAGATATTTTTTCCCTGTTAGAAAATGATCTGCGCCTGCCTTTAGGCAAAGCCGAGATTAGCTTGGAAGCTCGCCCCGCAGATGCAGTGGTTGCCAAAGAGTTAGATGTAGAAGAGGGTTCACCTATTATGTGGGTCAAGCGCCTGGTTAGAGATATTCACGGACATGGAATCGATTACGAGTATTTAGCAATCCGTGGTGATTCTTATCAGTACCATTTTGAAATTAATCGCTGTCCTCAGCGATCAAATAACTCTCATTCACAGACTAAAGAGGAAAAAGTATGACTAGTTCAGCGTTAACACTTACCGAGCACGACATTACCGTGCGAGATTTCGATGTGCTTGTTATTGGTGGTGGAACTGCCGGCCCTCTAGCCGCCATTACTGCCAAAGAAAATAATCCAGATTCAACGGTCCTGCTCCTTGAAAAGGCCAATGTTAAACGTTCTGGTGCAATCAGTATGGGAATGGACGGCTTAAATAATGCAGTAGTTCCAGGACACGCGACACCTGAAGATTATGTAAAAGAAATTACTATCGCCAATGACGGAGTCTTATTGCAAAAAGGCGTGATGGCCTATGCTCAAGGCTCATTTGATATGATCCAAAAATTAGATAGTTGGGGCGTATATTTTCAAAAGGATGAAACCGGCGAATACGATATGAAAAAAGTGCATCACCTAGGCACTTATGTTCTACCTATGCCTCAGGGCCACAATATTAAAAAAATTCTCTATCGCCGTCTGCGTCGCAACAGAGTGACGATTGAAAATCGTTATCAAGTTATTCGATTGATGAAAGATAAAGACGGTAATGCCTGTGGTTGTATTGCTTTAGGCACAAGAGACGCCGATATCTTGGTGATTCGCGCTAAAGCTGTGGTGATGTGTACTGGGGCTGCAGGCCGCATTGGTTTGCCTGCATCAGGCTATTTGTACGGCACTTATGAAAACCCCACCAACGTCGGTGATGGTCATTCTATGGCCTACCATATTGGTGCTGAACTAACGGGTTTGGAGTGCTACCAAATCAATCCATTACTCAAAGATTATAACGGTCCTGCCTGCGCCTATGTGACCGGCCCGCTAGGTGGATATACCGCTAACGCACAGGGTGATCGTTTTATTGAATGTGATTACTGGAGCGGCCAAATGATGATGGAGTTTTATAATGAATTGGAGGGTGGAAATGGCCCTGTATTCTTAAAACTCGATCACCTAGCTGAAGAAACTATCCAAGAAATTGAACACGTGCTGCATACCAATGAGCGTCCTAGCCGCGGCCGCTTCCACGATGGTCGCGGTGTTGATTACCGAACCAAAATGGTTGAAATGCATATTTCAGAAATTGGTTTTTGTGCAGGTCACTCTGCATCGGGTGTTTGGATTAATGAGAAAGGTGAAACCACTGTGCCAGGTTTATATGGCGCGGGCGACATGGCATCGATTCCACATAGTTATATGTTGGGTGCGTTTGTTTACGGACAAATTTGTGGTGAAAACGCAACAGAGTTTGCACGCGATAGAGAATTTGCCGAGCTCGATATTGATTATATTCTGGCAGAAAAAGAAAGAATATTAGCGCCGTTAAAACGCGAGGATGGCATCCCTGCTAATCAGTTTGAATACAAAGCGCGTCGCCTTGTTAACGATTATTTACAGCCGCCAAAAGTGACTAAAAAAATGGATATCGGTTTGCAACGACTGCAGGCTATGGATGAGGATATTCCTTTTCTTTACGCTCGCGATCCACACGAATTGTTACGTGTTCACGAAGCTCAACATATTCTCGATTGTGCGCAAATGGCAGCCGTTGCCTCAATGTTTCGAACTGAAAGTCGTTGGGGTTTATATCACAACTATGTCGATTTTCCAGAAATTAATAATGCTGATTGGTTTTGCCATGTTCAGTTATACAAAGATGAAAATGGAAAAATGGCGTGTAGAAAAAAAGAGATTGAACCCTACGTGGTTGAATTAGATGAAAGTGAAAAAAGTGCATATCAAAAAATGCGTGTTCAAAAAGCGGGTTAACCCGAGGAGATAATATTATGCCAATGCCCATAGCGTCACAAATATCCATGGTTCCAGTTATCGTCGATGACGATAAATGCATTGCCGAAAAAGGCTGTCGAACCTGTATCGACGTTTGCCCTCTCGACGTGCTAGTCATCAATGAAGAATCTGGCAAAGCTTATATGAAATACGATGAATGTTGGTACTGCATGCCATGTGAAACAGATTGTCCGACGGATGCCGTTACAGTCAACATCCCCTATTTACTGCGCTGAGGTTTTTACAATGTCCAAATATTCAGATCCACTCTTAAATTCTATTGCCGACCGCCTAGCAAGCGATGATGCAGGTGTTCGACGTGTTGCTGCAATGGACTTAGTCGATAGCGCGGAAGGCGAAGCAGTCGAATTATTGTTGGTGGCACTTAACGATGATGACGAAGCAGTTCGTATGGAAGCTGCCAAGGTAATTGACGAGTTTGAACCTAAAGAAATGATGGGCGCTTTAGTTGGCGCTTTAACTTCTAAGGATGAAAATGTACGTAATGCTGCTGCTAGCGCCCTAGCCGACTTAAAAGACAAGAATGCAGCGCCAGCCCTGCTAGCCGCATTGAAAGGTGGTGACGCTTTTGTTGTTTCAGCGATATTGCGATCACTAAAACAATTACGTATTAAAGATGCAAGGCCTTACGCAATTAACTATTTAACACATGCAGATTCAACGGTTCGCCGCGAAGCAGTCGGTGTGTTGGGTTATCTTCAGGATGTTGACAATTTACCGCAAATTATTTCTGTCGCGCATGCTGATGCTGATGCTGAAGTACGACGTACCGCAGTGGGTGCTCTAATATTTGCTTCAGCAGCACAGGTAAGTAACGCCTTGATTAAGGCGCTATCAGATGAAAACTGGCTAGTTAAAATCGAAGCGCTCAAAGGAATAGGAAAGCTGAGTGTCGTTAATGCACTTGATCACCTGATTACAGCAACTGATGACTCAATATGGCAAGTACAGGAAAAAGCTGTAGAAGCTATCGGTAAGTTAAAGGCACACGAGGGCATCCCTTCCTTCGCTAAATGTATTAGTAATCCTATTAGTAATGTGCGTAAAACGACCGTTGCCGCCCTGGGCGAGATTGCTCATCCCGATGGTTTAGAACTTATTCATATTGCAATGGATGATAATGATCCCGATGTTCGTAAGTTGGCCCGCTGGGCAAAAGATCAGGTTGAAGCCAATGTTTGTGCGGCAGGAGTATAGTTTATGACCTTCGTGGTTACCGAACAGTGTATTAAATGTAAATATACCGATTGTGTCGATGTATGCCCTGTCGATTGTTTTCACGAGGGGCCAAACTTCCTTGTAATAGACCCTGTCGAGTGTATTGATTGTGCTCTGTGTGTTCCCGAATGTCCTGTGGGTGCAATTTATGAAGAGAGCGAGCTGCCAGAGGATATGCTGGATTATATCAAAATCAATGCTGAGCTAGCTCAAGCGTGGCCAGAAATTACCGAGACCAAAAGTCCACTAGCCGATGCAGAAGAGTGGGCCGATATGCCTGGCAAACGCAGCGCACTAATTACTACTGCCGAGACCGCATGAGTGTGTGCTCAAATTTAGTCGGTGTTGTTGCAATCTGTTCTTCATATGTAGTTGCTCTTTGCAGCTGCTGTTCAATAAGCTCATTGCTGGAATGAAATATTGTGAATGACTCAATAATACCGCCAAAAAATATTACCTTTAAAAAAGGTGAGCCCGAAGTGATTGTGACGTGGAAAAATGGCAGCTCTAGTTCTATTTCTGGTAGCGAACTGCGACGTTATTGCGCCTGTTCAGAGTGTCGTGCACGTAAGGTAGTAGGCATTAGTTTAATTAATGAGTCAACCGAGCTTGAGCAGGTTTCGCTTATGGGAGGCCAAGCGCTGCAGGCTAAGTTTAGCGATGGTCACGAGCGAGGTATTTACCCATGGCCTTATCTTTACGCAATTTCTCAGGGGCGTGCAATGGAACATCTCAGCGAGTGATGTTTATAGGAAAAGGCTGATTAGATTTTTATTTTTAAACGCTATTTTATTAGCCAGCATTTAAATGCTGCTGCTATAAGAAAAACTTAGAGGATATAAGGCATGGCTTCGTTAATGAAAGAACGTGTAACAGAGGTGCACCACTGGAACGATACTCTGTTTAGTTTTAAGTCGACTCGAGACAAATCGTTTCGCTATAAAAATGGTCATTTTACCATGATAGGTTTAGAACACGATGGACGCCCGCTTCTTCGTGCATACAGTATTGTCAGTGCAAACTATGAAGAGGAGTTAGAGTTTTTCTCAATTAAAGTTCCCGATGGTCCACTCACGTCCAAATTACAGCACTTAAATGTTGGCGACGAGATATACGTCAATAGCAAACCTACAGGTACGCTGACTGTCGATAATTTATTGCCAGGAAAACGGCTTTATATGCTGAGTACCGGAACCGGTCTTGCTCCATTTTTAAGTATTATTCGCGACCCAGAAGTATACGAACAATATGACAAAATTATTCTTACCCACGGCGTGCGTACAGTCAACGAACTTGCCTACCGTGAATTAATTACCGAGCATTTACCTAAGCACGAATACTTCGGCGAAGAAATAAGCGAAAAGTTAATTTACTATCCTACAGTGACACGAGAAAAATATAAAAATCAAGGCAGGCTAACTGATTTAATGACCTCGGGTGACTTGTTTGAAAGTATTGGTCAACCTCCGCTTAATCCCGATGAGGATCGTGTAATGATGTGTGGTAGTCCGTCAATGCTAAAAGACCTTGTCACAATTTTAGATGAGCGCGGTTTTAAAGAAACTCGTCACGGCGACTTGGGTAGTTATGTTATCGAACGCGCTTTTGTTGAGTAAAAAACTCGTGCTTAAGTATGAGCCTCTATGTTTAGTTAAAATTTCATAACAGAGAAATGTGTATGCATTCTATCAATGAGTCTAAGGTTTACGAAGCGCTAGAGGCTGTGAATTATCCTTTATTTGGTGATGATTTTTTAAAAATCACCTCGCTTGATGGCATCAGTCATGATGAACATGGCGTAAAAATAAATTTAAGACTCGGCATAAAAGCACACTCACACGAAAATTTATTATCAATGGCTATTGAGCATCAGTTGAGCGAAGCCGCCTTAGGTGATGTGAAGGTGAAGCTTAGCAGTGATGTACTGGCATCTCCTTCGCTGGTGAGACAGGGGCAACTTAAAGATGTCAAAAATATTGTTATGGTAGCCTCGGGCAAGGGTGGTGTTGGTAAGTCGACCACGGCAATCAACTTGGCGCTGGCCCTGCGTCAGGAAGGAGCCAAGGTGGGCATTCTGGATGCCGATATTTACGGTCCTAGTATGAGCACAATGCTGGGTATTCCCGCGGAGACAAAGCCGGAACTTGTTGATAATAAATATGTTCAGCCAATCAAGAAATATGGCATCAAATCTATGTCAGTGGCTTATATGTCTCAAGAAAAAACGCCTATGATCTGGCGTGGACCCATGGCGGTTAAAGCGTTGGAACAATTCTTAGCCCTCACTCTCTGGGGTGAGCTGGATTATTTAATTATTGACATGCCGCCTGGTACTGGTGACATACATATTTCTCTTGCTCAAAAAATTAACGTGTCGGCCGCAGTGGTAGTGACCACTCCACAGGAAATGGCCTTAATCGATGCGCGAAAAGGACTTGAGATGTTTAAGAAAGTAAATATTCCAGTGCTAGGAATTGTAGAAAATATGGCAACCCACACGTGTTCAAATTGTGGCTTTGAAGAAAACATTTTTGGCAGTGGTGGCGCAGGAAGATTAGCAAAAGACTATGGCGTATCTCTTCTTGCTTCTTTGCCCTTAAATTCAATAGTGCGTGAACACCTTGATGCTGGAATGCCTACAGTGGTTTCTGATCCCAATTCACCCATTAGTCGGACGTATATTGAGCTTGCTAACAATGTGGCTTTTGAGTTGTGGAAGTGCAATGTTGATACGACGTCTGCACCAGTACTACAAATCATTGAATGACAACGTCAAACGGTCCTTGAGTTTATCAATAAGTCACCGTGACTCCCATACACTTGGTTGAAAGTTATGAAAATCCTAGTTCCTATTAAACGCGTTGTAGATTATAACGTAAAAGTTTTACCAAAATCTGACGGCTCTGATGTTGAATTAAGCAATGTTAAAATGGCGATTAATCCATTTTGTGAAATTGCCATTGAAGAAGCGGTGCGTATTAAAGAAACACATCCCGAGTGCGAAGTGGTGGTGGTATCAATCGGCGAAAGCAAAGCACAAGACCAATTACGAACGGCTCTTGCATTAGGTGCAGATAGGGCGATATTGGTCGAAACTGACGCAAGCCTTGAACCTTTAAGTGTTGCGAAATATCTAAAAAAGATTGTCGAGCAGGAGCAACCACAACTTGTCATCACGGGTAAACAGGCGATTGATGGTGATAACAATCAAACTGGGCAAATGCTGGCTGCATTGTGTAGCTGGCCTCAAGGTACTTTTTGCTCGAGCATTATTGTGAAAGAGGAAAGTATTGAGATTACGAGAGAAATTGATGGTGGAATAGAAACCTTGGAGCTGAAATTGCCGGCAGTTGTAACAGCAGATTTACGCCTTAACGAACCTCGTTACGTGTCCTTACCGAATATGATGAAAGCCAAGAAAAAACCAATTTCTGTAATACCCGCTGAAAGTTTACAGGTGGACTCAAAATTAAGGTTAACGCTTCTCGGTGTGGCTATACCGGCTCCTCGTAAAGCGGGTACCCGCGTGGCTAATGTGGCGGAACTCTTCGAAAAGCTGAAAAATGAAGCTAAGGTGATTTAATGAAAATACTTATTCTTGCACAACACGATAATGAAACTTTACATTTTTCAACCGCTCATGTGGTGGGTGCGGCGAAAAACATATGTGATGATATTTGTATATTGATCGCAGGATTTAATTGTAAAGCAGTCGCCGAACAAGCGGCCGCGCTCGATGGTGTTAGCCACGTAATTTTGGCCCATGCTGAATGCTATGAGTCACAGTTGCCTGAGAATATTTCTACGCTTGTAGCTTCTCTCGCCGACGATTACAGTCATATTCTGGGAGCAGCCAATACTTTTGGTAAAAATATTTTACCAAGAATTGCAGCGCTGCTCGATGTTCAGGCTATATCCGATGTGATTGAAATTGAGTCGGAATCAATTTTTCTTAGGCCGATTTATGCTGGAAACCTAATTGCTAGAATACAAATGCACGATTTGATAAAAGTTATTTCAGTTCGCACAACATCATTTTCAGCAGTAGGCAACAAAGAAATCGCTAGTAAGATATCAATAATCACCGATGAATTTATTCAAAATAATTCACGACGAATATCACTAGAGTTAGCCGTTTCCGAACGCCCCGAACTTGAAACTTCACCGGTTGTTGTCTCGGGAGGTCGCGGCTTAGGCAGTGGCGAAAATTTTTCTCTGCTTTATTCTATAGCGGATAAACTTCAAGGTACCGTCGGTGCTTCTAGAGCGGCTGTCGATGCCGGATACTTGGCCAACGATTTACAGATAGGACAAACCGGTCGAGTTGTTGCTCCTGAGCTTTACCTCGCCGTGGGTATTTCAGGAGCAATTCAACACCTCGCTGGAATGAAAGACTCACGTATAGTGGTTGCGATAAATAAAGATCCAGACGCACCTATTTTTGATGTGGCAGATTATGGTTTAGTTGCAGACCTCTTTGACGCTGTGCCCGAGCTAGACGCGTTGCTAGAAAATTCTGCGAGCGTTTAGTAATAAAAGTTAAGCCAACTCGACTCGCCGGTTAAAAATTATTACTGCACTCATAAGTTTTCTATGTGTATAAGATGATTTATGTGTGTTGTGTCTAGGAGGCTGTCCGCGAGGCTATTGCGTTATACCACTTCTCTAAATTAAAGCTTGGTAACCCTAAAAATTTAGCTTTTTTTATCAGGTAACCGTTGATGAAATCAATCTCGGTTTTTCGGTGCAGTCGAATATCTTCTGCCATCGATGACCGATTCGAATGGGTTAGCGCAGCAACGTTCAATATTTTCTCAATAGGATGTTTGATCATGGGAAGATCGAGGCCAACCCGAATCCTATTGACCTCATCACATATGCTCGAAATATCCCGCTCATATTTCGCTTTCAACAACTCGCCATTCAATATTTGATAATAAGCCGTTATAGGATTAATGACCGCATTCACTAAGAGTTTATTCCAAAGTTCGATCTCGAGGTCATCACTTTTCTGCAAATTAAAATCGCTGGAACTGCAAAGGATTTCATCCACTATAGTTCTTGATTCAGAGTGCTTTGAAGTCAGAGCAGGGCACCC
>JBLIKA010000098.1:0-12176 GCA_047637355.1 Glaciecola sp.
TGGCCTTCAATTTGTAGGCCTTATTTGTTGTTTTTAAATATTGGATTTAAATCTTATGGTATATCGTAGTTTTTCACCTAAAACGTTTTTCGCTAAGCTCCTATTAGTATCTTTTTTTGCATTAGCCGCATTAATTTTTTCAACATCAGTTCAATCGTCACCGGGTGCTCACGGCCCTAATGGCGAGCATCTCAATATGGAACAAAACAATCAACAAACCCACAGGCCGAAGTTTGAGGCTTTCACTGAATCGTTTGAGCTATTAGGTGAAGTGTATAGCGGTGAACTTATTCTTTATTTGCATGATTTTGAAACAAACACACCTACTCAGTCTGCAGAAATAGAGCTTGAAGTTGGTGATTTCGTCGCTAGCGCAAATTATGATAGGGCGCAGAACCGGTATGTTGTCACAGACCCAAAATTACTTTCAGTCCTTAATACGGCAGGTGAGCACGAAGTGATTGTAACAATTTTAACCGAAGATAATGGTGATTTTTTGATGGCAAACCTTTTAATGCCACAAGGGTATACTCAGTCATCTGATGCCGTGCATTCTCATGATGACGAGCATGTTCATGATACAGCCAGTCAGCATGGCGAAGAGCACTATCATTTTCCTTGGTGGGCGCTTGGTCTAGCTATTGTGATTTTTGCACTTGGCTTTCTTCTGGGCCGCATAAAGAAAGGACTCAAGTCATGAGAACACTCCTACTTATACTTATTTATTTCTCGGCTTCGAATGCAATCGCATCTCCAGGTGCCCACGGCCCCAATGGCGAACATCTTACCGATACAACGGCTAAATCAAGTAATGGCTTAGGCAGACAAGCTGATGGTTCTGTTCTGGTGCCTATGCAAAACCAAGCACTTTTAGGCATTAGAACACAATTTGTGACTAATCAAAATGTGAAAGGAAGCGTCACTTTAGCCGGGGTTGTCAAAGCCCACCCTGATGGCCATGCACTTATTCAACCGAGTAGTGAGGGGCGTTTTGAGGCTCCTGATTCAGGCGTTCTCGCTACTGGCGAAAAGGTAATGGCAGGTCAAATACTCGGTTATGTCAGATACCAAGATACCGCATTTGAATTAGCTAGCCAAACCAGCCAATTAATGGCACTGAGAAGTGAAATAATGCAAGCTAAGCGGGATGTAAAGCGTTTACGTGACCTTGGTGAGTTGGCATCGACACAAACCCTCGAACAACTTGAGACTGACCTAAGAATTATAATTGAACAAGAAGCTTTGTTACAACAAGGTTTGGAAAAGCCGGAGCCACTTATTGCGCCGATATCAGGTGCACTAATCAACCACCAAGCTCGACGAGGTCGCTGGGTTGAGGCTGGCACCATACTGTTTGAGGTGGTGGCATCCAATTTACGCCACATTGAGGCGCTTACTGATGACACTTCTATTTTGGCGCAGTTAACTAGCGCAACTATCAAAGAGGTTCCTGAACTTAACTTGCAATATCTTGGTTATGCGCCGCAACTCAATGCTGGGAGGGTGACCGTGCACTTTGAGCTTGATACAGGCACTGACTCTGCATCTCCGCTATTAATTGACCAACCGGTCACTGTGTTCGCTGAGCTTGAAAATACATTAGAGGGTATATTACTGCCTGGTGATGCCATTGTTACCAATACCGCTAACTTGCCTATTGTTTGGATAAAGGTGTCTGGCGAGCGTTTTTTACCGCAACTTGTACGATATCGTGAGGTTTCCCCAAGCAAAGTCTTAATTACACATGGCTTAGGTGCAGACAATAGAGTCGTTACCTCTGGTACGTCTTTACTTAACCAAGTACGCTAGGAGCTTGCATGTTTAACTTATTAGTTCATGCGAGTCTACGTAATCGGCTGTTAGTATTGGTGCTCGCATTAATTACCCTTGTTTATGGGTTTTGGCAGGTCAAAGAATTACCCATTGATGTGTTTCCCGATCTAAATAAGCCTGTGGTCACCGTCTTGACTGAAGCAGGCGGAATGGCTCCCGAAGAAGTTGAGCAGTTGGTCTCTTTCCCACTTGAGAATTTACTCAATGGAGTAACTGGTGTTACTCGTGTGCGCTCGACCTCGGGTATTGGTTTGTCTATTCTCTACGTAGAGTTTGATTGGGATACTGATGTGTATCGTAACCGCCAGTTAGTGTCAGAACGACTCGACCAAGTCACATCGCAATTGCCTAATGGTATTACCCCAGTGATGGGGCCTGTATCATCGATTATGGGCGAGATTATGCTCATTGCTTTGCCGATCAACGGGAATGCTGAAGTTGGTCCAATGCTCGCACGCGAATATGCGGATTTTGTCCTTCGTCCTCGGCTACTTTCTATTCCTGGCGTTTCTCAAATCATTCCTATTGGCGGTGATGTTAGACAGATCAGGGTAGAGCCAAAACTTAATAAAATGCGAAATTTAGGTATTACTATTGAGCAAGTACGAGAGGCCATTGAAAGTTTCGCCTCGAACAAAGGTGGTGGCTTTGTTGATGTAAATAATCGAGAGTTTTTAATCCGGCACAAAGGTAGAACGCTTGACCTTGATGATTTACGACAAGTATCTGTTGCATGGCAGCAGAGCACGTCGGTACGTTTGGACCAGGTAGCAAGCGTTCGTTACGCCGCTGCCGTAAAGCGTGGTGATGGCGGCTATAACGGCAAACCAGCGGTCATTATTAATGTACAAAAACAACCAGGTGCTGACACTGTCAAACTTACCCGTGAAATAGAGCTGGCGTTAAGTGAGCTAGCTACTGGCTTGCCAGACGGAGTTTCTGCACCGCAAGTTTTGTTTCGCCAAGCTGACTTTATTAAGGCATCGGTTGACAATGTCACAGAAGCGCTAATAGATGGAGCTATTCTTGTTGTCATTATTTTATTCGCGTTTTTGTTATCGGCACGGACCACATTTATTTCTTTACTTGCTATTCCATTATCGCTTGCTGCGACAGTGCTTATTTTCAAATGGATGGGACAGACTATTAATGTAATGACCTTAGGCGGGTTAGCTATTGCCATCGGAGAATTGGTTGACGATTCAGTTGTAGATGTAGAAAACATTCTTCGTCGTTTAAAACAAAATGCCAAGCAAGCAAAACCACGTCCTATTTTTGATGTAATTTGGCGAGCGAGTGTAGAAGTGCGTTCAGGCATTGTCTACGCGACCGCTATTGTAGTGCTTGTTTTTGTGCCGTTATTTGCGTTGCCGGGTATCGAAGGACGTTTATTTGCACCATTAGGCGAGGCATACATTATTGCTGTATTAGCGTCTTTACTGGTCTCGATGACTGTAACGCCGGTGCTTTGCTATTTTTTATTGCCGCAGATGAGTCAACTGCAAAAAGGCGACAGTTTTTTAGTCACAATATTAAAGAAATGGCAAAGTTTATGGCTATTATGGGCATTGCCTAAGCGTCGTTCAATATTATTAGTCAGTGGTCTTGCTGCAATTATTAGCGCTTCATCCATTGCGTTTTTCCCTCGTGCCTTTTTACCTGCCTTTAACGAGGGCTCTTTGGTATTAGGAATGATTTTTCAGCCAAGTACCTCACTATCTGAATCTAATAGAATGGGGCATTTAGCAGAATCATTGTTGCTATCAGTTGACGAGGTTACTGCAGTGGGGAGACGCACAGGTAGAGCAAAACTAGATGAGCATGCAGAAGGTGTTCACTCCTCGGAGATTGATGTTGATTTAGTTGAATCAGCGCGTTCTCGAGAAGAAGTTCTGGCTGAAATTCGAGATAAGCTCAGCGTTTTACCTGCACAAGTAGCTATTGGGCAACCTATTTCACACCGACTCGATCATCTTCTATCTGGTGTGCGAGCACAGTTGGCAATAAAGATTTTTGGCGACAATTTAGACGAGCTTCGTATTAATGCAGAAAAAATCAGGCAGAAGTTAGAAATGATACCTGGATTGGTTGATATTAATGTAGAAAAACAAGTGCTCATTCCACAAGTGTCGGTCAGGTTAAGGCCAGATAAACTTTTACAATATGGTTTGAGTCCTGGTAAGGCGATAGAAAGCTTAGCGCTCTTAACCGACGGCGAACACATTGTGGATATCATTGACGGGGTAAAACGCTATGCACTAGTCATGCGTTTAGACGATGAAGCTAGACGCCCAGAGGCATTAAGCGCTGTGTTGATAGATACGCCAGCAGGTGCTATTCCCATCACTAACATCGCTGATATCAGTATAAGCGATGGACCTAATCAAGTCTTAAGGGAAAACGGACGACGTAGGCTTGTGGTGTACGCAAACAGCACAGGAGTGGATGTCAAACAGCTATTGTCAGTGGTGCGCGAGCAAGTAAATGAAGTTGAATTAGGCTCCGATAGTTTTATCAGCATTGAAGGGCAATTTTTAGCTCAAGAGCAAGCCATGCGTTTGTTAGTCTTGTTATCAGCGATGTCCTTTGCGCTCATATTTTTAGTATTATACATGCGATACAGTAGCTTAGTATTTGCCAGTATTATCATGAGTAGTTTGCCCATGGCACTACTAGGTGCGGTTGCTGCAATGTGGTTAACCCATACTCCGCTTTCAGTTGCATCTGTAGTGGGCTTTATAACGCTAACCGGCATTGCTTCGCGCAACGGTATCTTAAAACTGAGTCATTATCTCAATTTGATAAAATTTGAGGACGAGCAATTTAACACTCAGTTGATTATTCGGGGGGCGCAAGAAAGATTAGCGCCAGTAATGATGACATCCATGGTGACGGCATTTGCACTCATCCCCTTATTAATGGCTGCCGATGTGCCAGGAAAAGAAATTTTGCACCCTGTTGCGGTTGTTATCTTTTCGGGGCTTTTAAGTTCAACTTTATTGGACGCATTACTTACCCCTTTGCTTTATCGAGAGTTTGGCGGTAAGGCAACTACGCTGTGGCAACAGCGTAAATCAGACGAGTTAGTTTAAATCGGTTTTATGGTGACGCCTTATTAAAGTTCGCCAAAATATGGAGTGTAAACATGCAAGCAATAATCAAATTACTGTCGATAGCGCTTTTAACCTCAACAGTATTTTTATCTAGTGTGTTAGCGCATGGCAGCTTAGAGCCCAAGCATGGCGGTGTGGTAAAAGAAGCGCATGACATGGTATTTGAACTAGTTAGAGAGGCAGATTCTTTGAGCCTTTATATAAGAGACCATGGTGAAGATTATCTAGCTACTGAGCTTGTTGCTAATGTGGTTGTGTTAGCCGGTAAAGAGAAAAGTGAGGCATCATTTATCCCATCTGGTGGAAACAGAATGGTGGCTGACATCTCTATTAATGACGGAGCAAAGGTATTGGTTCGAGTTAGTGAAGGCGACCACCATCCTGTAACTATCCGTTACAGCTTTTGAGAAAATCTAGGTGCAATAAACCACGGCCTGCAATACCTTTTAATTGCAAACTGATATATAGCCTTATAGTTAAGCTCTTTACAGGCTGATTTTCGTTGGTTATTTTAATTAGGACTAGTTAATGTTGGCTGATACTTTGCCAACATTAATGTCAGGGCATTTATGTCTATTGGCTTGGTGAGATATTCATTCATGCCCACCGCGAGGCACTTTTGTCGTTCATTATTCATGATATTGGCAGTAAGTGCATAAATAGGAATTTCACTAAACACTTCACCCGCACAGCCCGCTCGTATGCGTCGCGTTGCCTCGTAGCCATCCATGTTAGGCATCTGACAGTCCATGAGTATCAGGTCAAATTTGGCCGTTGGGGAATCAGTGAGCATTGCAAGCGCTTCAAGCCCATCATTCGCCACATCCACCTTAATTTTTAGACCTTCTAAGATTGCAAGCATCACCTCTTGGTTAATGTCATTGTCTTCAACCAAAAGCACCCGAAGGTTTGCAAAGTTGGGAATAGACCGATTAGTACTAGGCGTTTCTTTCTTGACTATTATTGGAAATACAGTGCCAAGCATCACTGAGAATTGAAATGCTGAACCTTCTCCTAAGGTACTCTGAGCTTTGATTTCTCCTCCCATAAGTTCACAAAGTTGCTGTGTTATAGCCAAACCCAAACCAGTGCCGCCAAAACTTCTTGTTGTCGACATATCTGCTTGAGAAAACGAATCGAAAAGGTGGGGTAGTGCATCATCGCTTATACCAATACCAGTGTCTGTCACCACGACACTTAAATGAAGAAACTCATCCAAAACCGTCAAATCATATTTGATAGTGATAGAACCTGATTGAGTAAACTTGATCGCATTAGACAGCAGATTATTCATGATTTGAGTAATCCGGTAGGGGTCGCCCATCACTTTTGGTTGCATGACCTTATTTGTTAAAAGTTCAAGCTTCAATTTTTTAGCATTAGCTTGAAACTGTAAGTCATGAGTTAAGTCAACCAGAAGCTGCTCTAAATCGAATTCCACTCGTTCGATCGTCAGTTGACCCGCCTCTATCTTTGACAAATCCAAGATATCATTGATGATCATCATTAATGACTGGGCGCTGCGTTTAGCTGTTGCAATGAAATCTTTCTGCTGATTATCAAGTGTCGAGTGTGACACAAGTTCAATCATGCCTATAACACCGTTCATTGGTGTGCGAATTTCGTGGCTCATATTCGCCAAGAATAAGCTTTTTGACTCAGTTGCAGCCTTTGCCACTTTCTCATGAAGCAAGGCAAGGTCTCTTTCCTGTTCTAGTGCCAATTGTTTTTCAACCAATTTTTTTCGAGCTAGATGAGCGAACCAGCTCAGTAGGGTGCTCATAGTCATAGCGAAGAAAAAGTGTTGGGTTAGCGCTATCTCAAGTGAGATGTTGATAATGACCCACCCAATCCAGTTAAATAGAATTGAAGTTGTCCAATGGATCCGATTCGACAGTACAATTCCTGACGCAATAATAGTCACAAATATATTAGTTGCTTGTTCTGCAGCTTCAGAAAACCATAAATGAAGTAGGCTGTTTGAACTGGCCAACAGCACCATTAATAGAATGATCGCGCTTTGTTGAGTCGATGACACTTTTGATGATTTGAGTCCAATGGCAATACAGAAAATTGCTGTCAATAGTGCTGACGCAATTAAAATCCACTTGAATGTCTCCTGAAGCAGCAAAAAATGTGACAATGCCAGAAGGAAATAGAGAAATGTAAGAAAGTAGGCAACCGGTCGAAGGACGTCTATCGACTCATTAGCATTTTTGTTATTAATAACTAGTGGATTCAAACTGATTGCTATCCTTCTCAACATAAATAGACTTAGTGCAGTGACAGACATAGATTAAGCGTTTTCGTTTAAAAAATCTAGAACAAGCAATCTCGTTTTTTGGGAACAAAATAAACCATCGCTAGTAAAACCCTTTTCGCCATTCATTTGATTGCTTTATTAAGCGATTACAAGGCGAGCAGTTTGCTATTTTGCGATACGCTAGTATCTATATCTACTAAATAACATTCAATATGTATTTATTGAAGCTGCTATTTTACAGTACAAATGCAATCATTTATTGTGCAACTCAAACCAGTTTGGTGCTGTAGCAGGAGCTATTTTTTACTAGAAACTCGTAACCGCATGATTTATATGTATATAAAATATAATTGATAGTTGGCATAATTCTTCCTTCTAATTGAATATGTTCTGTTGAATTATAAAGGCAATAACCATCGTTAATTTATATCACTTCTGTTTTTTACTATGGCGTTTAGACATAAGCGTTTGGCAGGTAAACGAACCAACCAACATGCATACTATAGCCGACAAGGAACGAGAGTATGTTGAGTAGTATTAAACTATCTGGGTTCATAATATTGATACAAACTAGCACTATTAAAACCTGTTAACGTCTAACAAATGACTGAATTAAATATAAGCAATTTTTGTATAATGTAGTTTAAGAGGTAAATCTTCTAAATAAAAAGCTAATCGCGTTGAAGTTAAATCTTGAACGCATTAGTCTCGTCTTCTGAATTACTAATTCTACTGCCATTTTTAAAATGCCAGAGCTTTATGTGCCGCGTAACCAAATAATGTTTGAATTAATTCCGCAGCAGTACTATCTGCTAATGAAAGTTTATAGAATTTGATTGTTGACTTTATCGAATTGAGAAAAGTAACTCTTTTTCTAATTATGGCACTACGTAAACGCGACGTTACTATGCATTACAACTGAAATTCGATGCGTTGCAAATTGATACAGCATTAATTTTAGATTTAGGAAAATCAATACGAAATTTAACCACCGTAAAAACGACAATTGATATGGCTAGAAATCTGAACCTGAAATTAGTAGGAGAGGTTGTTAATTTTGTTTTGAGCGAGGTAAAGTTAAAAGAAAGTGGCTCTGATGTAAGTTAAATATGTTACTACAATAAGCCTCTTTCATTTGATAAATATCTGGTCGGGGTTACTTAATACAATATCAAGCTTGGATTGATATTTGTTACTGACGGATCAGATTAAAATAAGCGAGTGTGTTTTACACAAAACGAGAAGCTGAATTTGATTCTTTTTTGTGGCATTCTTACAAACACGTGGTTTTTAATTCGATTAAAAAATTGGTGAGCTTAAGGGCGACCCTTGATTCATCGTTTTTTTAAGGATGTTATGAAAAAAATAATTCGTTTCTTAGTGTTGCTGGCAGTTATCTTAGTGAGTTTTTACCTAATGATGACAGTCTTCGTTATTTTCGCTTGTCTTGCGGCGTTTGGTGGCCTTGTATGGGTTTACCTCCGGTATTTTGGAAAAAGTAAAAGTGGCAGTTATTCAACAAAAGGTGTAACTATTGAACAAGTAATTCAGCCCGTTAATACCTCTGCATCATCCCCTCAAGAGTCAGAAAGTGTGGAGGCTTTTGATGAGATGCAACAAGACACCGGTTATTCTGAGGCTGACGTTACAGCAGTTTATTATGACGTGTATGCCCTTTATGACTTATATGAAATAGAAGTGCGAGCCTATTGTTTATCGCCGAGTCCTTCTTTACCAACGATTGTACCGGATATAATTGAATTGACTCATAATGTCGACGCTGACGATCAGCTTCGAGCCAAGATTTACCGATTGCTGGGGGAGTTGTATGAGGCTAATAATGATATAGCTCTAGCCTTGGAATATTATCAGACGGCTGTATCTTTAGATGTCAAAGTCGGTGTTAAACGAAAAATCACTAAGCTTACAAAAATCATTAGTTCATAGTTACCATGATCGAGCAAATGAAAGAGTATGGTTCAATTACTTAATAAATGACTTCCGGTCGTTGGGAATTCGAGGATGTTTGATGTTCATTTACTTCGGCTATAAAACGATAGTTAGCAGTTATTAGTTTAAAAGCATCCTTATTAACCACACTTTCTTGAGCAAGTTTATTTCAAAATTTGCCAGTATTACTCTAGAACCATATGTTCCGATATCGGTTTTTTACGCCAACCCAGTAGACTTTTCTGAGATTATTCTAGTATAAGTACCGTACCTCCATATCAACAGTGAGTAAAATATTATGAGTCGTTCTTTTTTTGGTAGTGCTCTCTCAAATAGCGCAACAAAAGCCCTTTTATTAGGCTCCGGCGAACTTGGTAAAGAAATTGCCATTGAACTACAGAGACTTGGTATTGAAGTCATTGCTGCAGATAGTTACGAAAATGCACCTGCAATGCAAGTGGCTCATTCTTCGTATGTTCTCAGCATGCTCAATGGCGAACGTTTGGAAGATATTATTCGAATAGAGCAGCCTGACTATATTATTCCTGAAGTTGAGGCTATTGCGACAGCGTCACTCATAAAATTAGAGGCTGAGGGCTTTAATATTGTACCAAGTGCACGTGCAACACAGCTAACCATGGACAGGGAAGGAATCCGCCGCTTGGTCGCAGAAACGCTTGCGGTTAAAACATCCCCTTATGTCTTTACTGACAGCAAAGATGAATATCTACAAGCGGTAAAAGAAATTGGTATCCCGTGTGTTATTAAACCTGTGATGAGTAGCTCAGGAAAAGGGCAAAGTGTTATTAATTCAGAAGCAGATTTGGAGTCTGCATGGTCGTATTCCCAAGAAGGTGGTCGCAGCGGCGCCGGGCGTGTTATTTTGGAAGGCTTTGTCCCGTTTGATTACGAAATTACATTATTAACCGTCAGTGCTGTTGATGGGATCCATTTTTGTGCACCTATTGGCCATCGTCAGGAAAACGGTGACTATCGTGAGTCTTGGCAACCACAAATAATGTCCGAATTGGCATTGCAAAAAGCGCAACAAATAGCGACCAAGGTAGTTAAAGAATTGGGTGGCTATGGACTCTTTGGTATGGAGTTTTTTGTTAAAGACAATGAGGTCTACTTTAATGAAGTATCACCACGTCCGCACGATACCGGTTTGGTCACTCTTTTGTCTCAAGATCTATCTGAATTTGCCTTGCACGTTCGAGCCATTTTAGGCTTGCCAATAGGGACCATTACTCAATATGGTCCAACAGCGTCTAGCGTCATTTTGGGTAATGGTCAATCTCAGGATATTAAGTTTGCCAACCTAAGCCAAGCATTGGGTTTAGTTGCCGGCTCACAAGTACGGTTATTTGCGAAGCCAAATATTGAAGGTACACGGCGTTTAGGAGTCGCTATTGCACGGGGTGAAAACACGTTAAAAGCAATTGAAAATGCTAAGTTAGTGTCAAGTAGCATTGCAGTGCTTTATTAAACAGTCGGATAACCGATGCTATCAATATTGTGGCCTACGAATTTTACTCTGAGAAAATAAACGAAATTGTCTAGTCCTTACTTTTTAAAGCTCATCAAAAAAACCTAAGTTACAGCACCATAAATGACGACTTATCAAAGGCGTCATTTACACTTATCCTTGTTCAATAACCCCTATTAATAATACTCAAACTCATTTACGTAAAGGAATACCATGGCACACCTTAAATTGTTGGAAGCAGAAGCGATCCATATTATGCGAGAGGTTGCTGCAAGCTTTGATAATCCATGCATGTTTTATTCGATTGGCAAAGACTCGACTGTGATGCTTCATTTAGCGCGCAAGGCTTTTTATCCTGATAAAATTCCCTTTCCTTTGCTACACGTCGACACGACTTGGGAATTTCATGAAATGGGTGCGTTTCGAGATAGACTGAAAGAAAAGCACGCCTTGAATATAATTGTGCATACTAATAAAGACGCTCTCGACTTAGGTATTCATCCTATTAAGTCTGGCTCCGTTAAATACAACGACCATATGAAGACCATTGCATTAAAACAGGCGTTAGATGAGCATAAGTTCGATGCAGCATTAGGCGGCGCTCGACGTGATGAAGAAAAATCACGGGCCAAAGAAAGAATATTCTCAGTGCGCAATGCGGACCATCAGTGGGACCCTAAGCAACAGCGGCCGGAACTTTGGTCGCTTTACAATACACAAATAAATAAAGGGGAATCAGTACGCGTGTTTCCTTTGTCAAACTGGACTGAACTCGATATTTGGCTTTATATTCTACAAGAAAAAATCGACATCGTGCCACTCTATTTTGCAGCACAACGTATGAGTTGGATAGACGAAGACAGCGGTCAAATACTTGGATTAGACGACGACCGTATGTTGCCTCACTTAACAAGAAATGAGAAATCTAGTTTACAAAAGCGTTGGATACGTTTCAGGACCTTGGGATGCTACCCTCAGACAGGCGCGGTATTAAGTAAAGCCATCACCAGAGAAGACATTGTCCTAGAAATGATTTTGAGTAAAACAAGTGAACGTGAGGGGCGCTTATTAGATAAAGATCAAACTGGTTCGATGGAGAAAAAAAAGCGTGAAGGCTATTTCTAATCACAAATACTGAGGTTTTTCAATTGGCTAAACGTTCTCAGATTGCAAACAACGAAATTGCGTTCTTAACGCAACACGGTAAAGAAACTCTCATATCGCCTATATTCTCTAGCACTTATAACAGCCAAGTGGTACACACTAACGACTTTGACACAGATACACTAGGCAGTTTTGATCATGCAACTGAACGTAAGTTGTCGCCCGAGCAAACGGCATTGAAGAAGGCGTATTTAGCTTGCACCCTAACAGGTTGCTCACAAGGTATCGGTAGCGAAGGAAGTATAAATAGTGTGTTCGGAATTGGCTTACTAGATGAAGAGTTTCTAGCTTTTGTCGACATAAGAAACAACATTGAAATTGTGGCTAGAGTACAACGACCGATTAAGCTGGGAGCTATTGACGC
>JBLIKA010000099.1:0-12115 GCA_047637355.1 Glaciecola sp.
CAATAAGTTTTTAGGTTGTTCTTCTTTTTTATCCAAAAATTAATCCAACATAGTTTTGATAAAAAACAGTTCTAACAAAAAAGTAATCATTTTAGTACTACGTACGATAGCGAACAGAAACTTTACATTAGTTACCGTAGAATCTCCTTATAGGTTTATACAATATCGTAACGTAAAGAGGTGTTCCTGAAAGCCCCTCGATTTAATGAAGAGCTAAAAGATTGTTTGTTTACCGATAAACCTATTACTCACAGATACAAAGCATAATCAATCTCTTAAACAGATAATAATTTAATGTAATACATTAATATTACAGCTACACCTTTAACACTTTAAGTTAACGTTTCAATGAATTTATTAATCATGCGTTAAGTCGTGATTAATTTTACTTTTATTCAATTTACCAAAGCGAGCAGCCTATGGCGCTAGACAATATAAATAGAAAAAAAACCAAAGCAGGTCCACCTGATATGAATAAATTGGCGGGTGGGTTATTACGTAAATATAAAGAAATACAACCCAGTGGTGGCAAAAAATCGAGTTGGTTTCTGCTTGCACTGATATTGCTAGCAGGCGTTTTTTATACCGCTGTATACACTGTGCCTAGTGACTCTGTAGCTGTCGTACTGAGATTTGGTAAATTTGATGCTATTTTACCCGCAGGTTTGCATTTTAAAATGCCTTTGGGAATTGATCAGGTCAACATTGTGCCGACAAAACGTCAGTTAAAGCAAGAGTTTGGTTTTTCCACTCCTGGCGCTACTGACCCCGACCAAAACATATCGCTAAACAACTCGTTCAATGATTCCTTAAAAAATATGGGTCGTTCTTCTCGTGAGCGAGATTTAGAAGTAGCACGTAATCAGGTGGGAGAAACTCAAATGGTGACCGGTGATTTGAATACTGCATTAGTTGAATGGGTTATTCAATATCGTATTGCCGATCCCAAAAATTACCTATTTGAAGTACGAGATCCAGCGGGTACTTTGAGGTATGTTTCTGAATCAGTGATGCGTGAAGTGGTGGGCGACCGAACCGTTGATGAAGTGATCACCATTGGTCGTCAAGAAATTGAAGTTGAAGCACTTAAAAAAATGCAGGCATTATCAACTAAATATGTAATGGGTATCAGTATTGACCAAGTTCAATTGAAAAATATCAACCCGCCAAAGCCAGTTCAAGCCTCATTTAATGAAGTGAATCAGGCTCAGCAAGAAAAAGAAAAACTGATCAATGAAGCACGCCGAGAATACAACCGTATTATTCCATTGGCTGAAGGTGAACGTGATCAGCGTATACGAGAAGCTGATGGTTATCGAATCAAACGTATTAATGAAGCCGAAGGGGATGTGTTGCGCTTTAACGCCTTATATGACGAATTTGAATTAGCGCCAGAGGTAACGCGCAGGCGTATTTATGTTGAAACTATGCAGAAAGTTATGCCCACCATTAGTAAGAAAATCATCATTGATAGCGGTACATTAGGCATTCTGCCTTTGCTTGATTTGACTTCGATTGAAGGGAGTAAATGATGAAACGTTATTTAACCGTGTTCACTAGTATTTTATTACTTATTATTGCCACACTACTTTATGGCGCGTTTTATACGGTAAATGAAGTCGAACAAGTTATTATTACGCAATTTGGTCGGCCCGTTGGAGCACCTGTTACTGATGCGGGCATAAAATTTAAATTACCTTACATTCAGGAGGTTAACACCATAGATAAACGGGTGTTGGAATGGGAAGGTACACCATCAGATATGCCAACCAAAGATAAATTGTATATTTCAGTCAGTTTATATGCACGCTGGCAGATCACTGACCCATTACAGTACTTCTTACGTTTGGGGAATGAGCGAAGTGCGCAATCTAGATTAGATGATATTTTTGGTAGTGAAACGCGTAATGCGGTGGCGACACACGAGTTGATTGAAATTATTCGTACCTCGAAAAGTCGTCAACCCTTGCGTGATCCACTACTCACTGATGCCGAAAAAGCATTGGATATGGGCAGTTTAGTACCTATCCATAAAGGTAGAAGGCTAGTCGAAAAAGACATATTCAACGCCGCGGCAGAAAAAGTTAAAGTCTTTGGTATTAAATTATTAGATATTCGTTTTAAGCGGATTAATTATAATGAAAGTGTACGGCCTAAAATTTATGAGCGCATGATCAGTGAACGTCGTCAAATTGCCGAGCGATTCTTATCAGAAGGCAAAGGCGATGCCGCGCGGATATCAGGTAATCGTGAACGTGACTTAAATAAAATCCAATCTGAAGCTTATCGTCAAGTTTTAGAAATTCGTGGTAAAGCTGATGCTAAAGCCGCTGCAATTTATGCAGCAGCCTATAATCAGAGCCCAGAGTCGGTATCGTTTTACGCTTTTATTCGTACTTTACAAGCGTATGAACTGGCGATTAGCGAAAATACGACCTTAGTACTTTCGACCGACAGTGATTTGTTCAAATATTTGAAACATGCAAAAGTTGAACAAACGCCATTGAATAGTAAACCCTAAACTCAGGGGTTGAAAGCGTATAGTAGAGAATAACTTTCTATCTAAAATCGATTAGTCCTTGTAAGGAAAATTATTAATCTGTGGACAAAAAATAACTTAACATAAGACACTGGTTATTCACATAGCAATGGGTGTACTAGTTATTAGGCCGCTTTGCGGACGCGGGATAACCATATAAATGCAGAGGATTCGCTAACGTTCATTGTTGCATGGATCAAGTGTAGTATTCTTTTTTATTGCAGCTGAACAACTGTCGCGGCCATTGTGAAAACGCTTAGCCTCGATGATTTCAAGGCGAATTTACCCCTGAGAGAAACTACATTATCTAAAAAAACTACAACAAAAGGGGTTCAGTGTCTGTAATCATCAACGCCTTAATGTTGATAAATAAAGCGACCCCCTAGAAACAATTCCTATAGATAGTACGGTAACGCACAGAGTATAAGTTTATAGAGTTGTACTCTGTGCTTATGCAGACATTATAGCAAACTGAATTAGTTTTAAGTTTGCATTAACGTTGATTGGGAGGGATGAAAAATATTATATAAACGCTGCGTGTTCAAAATTCCCATCATTGAGGATCCATTAGAATTCTGACTTTATCTTTATCTGGATCACAAACCAGATTTTCCTCTGGCAATGACAATGCGTGCTCTGTTGAGATTTTGTTACAGTCAGGAAGGTCAGGATATACTGTCCGATGCTGGTTATATGCGTGTTAATAAAATAATTGTAAGTGCGAAGAATCAGACGTGGTAAATCGAGATAATCGACAAATAAATAGTCACACAACCTAGTATTAACCCAATAAAAGGTGAAATAACAATGAGTATTAAAGAGGCATACGAGCAGAAACAACAGGCACAATTAAATGAGTGGGCCGTACAAATCAAAAAACTTAAAGCAAAAGCAGATATGGCGGAAGCTGATGCGCAGCTTAGCTATTATAAGCAGACCGAAGAATTACAGTCCATGCAAGACGAAGCGACCAAAAAACTTACCAAGCTTAAGAATGCTAGCGACGAGGCATGGGAAGATCTCAAAGCAGGTATGGAGAGTACGCGGGGATCGCTTGGTAATGCAATGAAAGTAGCAGTGTCGAGATTCAAATAAACATCATGGTCACGACAGCTATTAAAAAATAAGAAAGGATGTAACAAATGAAATGTAATACCTGCGCATTTATGCTGATTGCCATAATCGGAATCACACCAGTTTGCCATGCGAAAACAGCAACTGATATAACATCAATCGAGTCAGTAGAGCAAGAAACGCAGAAATTGATTCAGACACTCAAAGCCTATAGTGCCGATAGGAGGGACGAAGCTATTAAGAAGGCGAAGACGGCTTTGGATAATCTGGATAAACGCATCGATACACTAGAAATAAGCATTGACGACAATTGGAATAAGATGAATAAAGCTGCTCGTAAAAACGCACGCACAACTTTAAAATCATTGCGTAAGAAAAGGATAGAATTGGCTGAATGGTATGGGCGATTAACAAGCAGTTCGAACGATGCATGGGGGCAAATGAAAACGGGTTTTTCAGATGCATACAGCGCCATCAATAGCGCATGGAAAAAGGCTAAAGAAGAGTTCGAGTCTGAGCAATAGAAAGTACCTCGAAGAAGCTATGTAAATATAATTTTTAAATTTAGGAATCGATTAACGTTGTACTTAATTAAGGGCGTTTCGACAAGTTTATTTTAGATTGAAAGGAGTATTTATGGCTACCATAAAAAAACGCAAAGTTGTCGATCACATTGTGGAGACACTTTATGAATATGGTGTCCGTCATGTATTTGGCATTCCAGGCGATGCGATTAATGATTTGATGGACGCTATACGCCGCCATGGAAATATCGAATTTATACAAGTTCGTCATGAAGAAAGCGGAGCGTTCGCCGCATCCACCCAAGCAAAATTAACAGGTAAGCTTGCCGTTTGTGTTGGTACTGCTGGAGGGGGCGCTATACATTTGCTCAACGGGTTGTACGACGCGAAGCTTGACCACGCACCCGTTCTAGCAATAACGGGGCAGTTACCGCGCTGTGAAATTGGTAATGACTCGCATCAAGAAATTAATTCATCGGCTCTGTTTTCCGATGTCACTGTGTTTAATCAAACGTTGTTTGCCTCTGATCGTGTCCCCGAGATTATACAGCAAGCGTGTAATAGTGCGCTAATTGAAAAGGGTGTTGCTCATATTTCGCTGCCTGTAGATGTTGCCACAGAGCAAGTAGAATCAGGTATTACTTGTCATCCAATAGCGGGCACTAAAACGGGAGATACTAAACCTTTAGCGTCAGCATTGAATAATGTGCTTCGCTTAATTCAGCAAGCTGAAAAAATTGTTGTGCTAGCGGGTGTTGGGGCTATTCCAGCGCGTCAACAGCTACTTACCTTGTTGAAAAAATGCAATGCACCACTTATTAGAACACTGAAAGCAAAAGTACTACTGCCGGATGAGCATGAATATTCTTTAGGTGGGCTTGGCTTACTTGGTACGCGGCCATCTGTTGATGCAATAAATAATTGTGATTTACTTGTGATGCTGGGTACTGATTTTCCCTATAAAGAATATTATCCTGGAAAAGCGAAAGTCATTCAAGTTGACAAAGATGTTCGACACATAGGTCGACGTTGCCCTGTCGATTTATCGATAGTAGGAGATGTAAGTGAGGTACTAGATCAATTACTTGCTGATTTATCTCAAAAAGACAACGACAATTTTCTTACTGAATGTCGTCACCAGAAAATGAAATGGTCAAGAGAACAAAGCGAAAAAGAAAGCTCGCAAGACACGCCAATAAAACCACAGTACTTAGCACGGTCAGTCGGCGAACTTGCCAACAAAGATGCAATTTTTCTTTGTGATACTGGCACAGTGACCGCATGGGTCGCACGACATTTACCGGTTACTGAACACCAACTATTTACCCTCTCGGGTAACTTGGCCACTATGGCATTTAGTATGGCTGGCGCGATAGGCGCGCAATTAAAATACCCTGATCGGCAGGTGATAGCATTAATTGGTGATGGTGGTTTTAGTATGTTGATGCAAGAATTTATAACGGTGGTCAATCGTAAGTTACCAATAAAGATTATTATTTTTAACAATGCCAAGTTGGGGCTAATTCAACTTGAGCAAGAAAGTAGTGGTTACCCCGAGTACAAAACGGCATTAGAGAATCCAGATTTCTCCGAGTTTGCTCGTCTTTGCGGTGGTGAAGGATGGAGTGTAGACCGTCCTGAATTACTAGTAGATGCATTGAAAGAAGCATTTATTAGCACAAATGCTTGTGTGATCGATGTCCATGTCGATCCGAATGAGTTGGTCATGCCGCCAAAACTTGAATTGTCTCACGCAGTAAACTATTCGATTGCTAAAACTAAAGAGTTTATAAATTCAAATGACTGATATTTTTTACATATTTTGGGAGCTCATTAGCAAACTGATAACATCATAAAAATAATGAAATATAGAATAACTACGTTTAAAATTTTTTGCTTGTTCTAAGCTCGTTAGTGTAGCTCTGAGTAGGAAATAAATTTAATCAAATTGGTATGATCTTTATATTTTAGGTCAGCAGTAGAATACATTCAATTGTAATGACTTAAGCAATTATCTTAAGTCATTACAAAACACTATTTAATAACTCTTGAGGACAAATACATGCTTTTTAATGGTTCGTTTAGTACAGAGAGTCCTATTCGTCAGAAAATTCGTGAGTTCTATCGTATCGATGAGAACATCGCTGTAGATCATATTTTGCCATTGGCAGAAGTTAACGTTAGTGCTAGAAGTAGGGCGTGGGAAAGAGCTCGAAAAATGGCTGTGCAAATTCGTAAAGACGAGTCGGGTAACGGTGCGATAGACGCATTGTTAAAAGAATACACACTATCAAGTGAAGAAGGTGTGGTCTTGATGTGTTTGGCTGAAGCCTTGTTACGAGTACCAGACAAACATACTCAAGATGCGTTAATTCGTGACAAAATTTCTCAAGGACAGTGGAACAGTCATTTAGGCAGCAGTGATTCACTGTTCGTTAATGCCTCATCATGGGGGTTATTAATCACTGGCACTATGGTTAATTATGCAGATAAAGCCAAAAAAGATAGCTTTGGTTTATTGAAAAAAATTGTCGGTCGTTTAGGTGAGCCTGTTATTCGTAAATCAATGAACTTTGCCATGAAAATTATGGGTAAACAGTTTGTTATGGGCGAAACAATCATTGCTGCAACTGAGCATGCTGCCACTATAGAACATCCGGGTTATGTGTATTCCTACGATATGCTCGGTGAGGGTGCGCGTACCATAAATGATGCTGATAAGTATTTTAAAGCTTATCAAGAGGCAATAGACGTCATTGGCAATGTAGCTCGTGCTATGGGCAACAATGATCCTCGTAAAGTGCCAGGTATTTCGGTGAAGCTTTCTGCTATTCATCCTCGTTACGAATTTGCTCATAAAACACGTGTTACGGCTGAAGTCGAGCCAAAACTTAAGGCGCTTTGTTTACAAGCTAAAAGCTATAATATCGGTTTAACCGTCGATGCGGAAGAATCTGAGCGCTTAGAACTATCGCTTGATGTTATTGAGGCAGTATTTACCGACAACGAATTAGCCGATTGGACTGGTTTTGGTATGGCATTACAAGCTTATCAAAAACGCGCTATTTTTGTGGTGGACTGGTTACGAGAATTAACGCTGCGAACAGGCCGAAAAATGATGGTGCGCTTAGTGAAAGGCGCTTATTGGGATACTGAAATTAAAAGTGCTCAAAAAGACGGTCATCAACATTTCACAGTATTTACTCGAAAATCATCTACTGATGTTTCTTTCCGCGCCTGTGCGAAAAAATTATTAGCCTATAGAGATACTATTTATCCACAGTTTGCTACGCATAATGCCTACACTGTTGCAGCCATTCTTGAACTCGTTGGGGACGATAAAGAGGGGTTTGAATTTCAATGTTTATATGGCATGGGTAACTCTTTATATGATCAAATTGTTACCAGTGAAAATATTCAATGTCGCATCTACGCACCGGTCGGTCATCATAAAGAGCTATTAGCTTATTTAGTGCGTCGTTTGTTAGAAAATGGTGCTAACTCTTCTTTTGTTAATGCCATTGTTGACGAGACTCAGCCGGTCGAATCTTTACTGAGAGATCCCGTTGAAAAAACGCAACGCTTAAAAGATAAATATAACAACCAAATAATCAAACCCATAGCCTTATACCATGACGAAAAACACCATAACGAAAAACACCATAACGATAAAAGCTTGGGCCGTGATAATTCTAAAGGCCTAGATTTAACAGACATTAATACAATTACGCCATTAAAGTTGTCCTTAGATAGCTGGTTTGTTGATCACCTACTTAACGAAAATGACATACCAGAAGGCGCTATTGCGGTTAAAAATCCAGCAAACCAAAATGAAGTTGTAGGCTTTTATCGTCAACACAATAAAGATGAAATGCTGGCGATGATAGAGTCGGCGCAAGCCGCATTTACTTCATGGTCACAAACGTCAGTATCTGAACGCGCAGCGTTATTATGTCGCATTGCCGATATTCTTGAACATCATATGGACGAACTTATCGCCTTATGTATTAAAGAAGCGGGTAAAATCACACAAGACGGCATTGATGAAGTACGTGAAGCGGTAGATTTTTGTCGTTATTATGCACAGCGCGCTATTAAACTTGCAGAAGATGACCGTTTAGAAGCGCGTGGTGTTGTCTTATGTATCAGCCCTTGGAACTTCCCATTAGCGATATTTTTAGGACAAGTGTCTGCAGCAATTGTTACGGGTAATACGGTATTAGCAAAACCTGCTGGACAAACTAGTTTAATTGCCCTACGCACTATTGAGCTAATGCAATCGGTTGGATTACCTGAAGGCGTTGCACAAACGGTTATTGCCAGCGGTAGCGACGTGGGTAGTGTGATTATTCCGGATGATCGTATTAAAACCGTTATTTTTACTGGCTCTACTGACACAGCGACAATAATTTCGCAAACGTTGGCTGATAGAGGTGGCGATCAAGTCCCTTTTATCGCTGAAACGGGCGGTCAAAATTGTATGATAGTTGACTCTACCGCCTTACCTGAACAAGTTGTTGATGATGTTATTTCTTCAGGGTTCCAATCTGCGGGTCAACGCTGCTCAGCGCTTCGCGTGTTATTTTTGCAAGAAGAGATTGCTGATACTGTGATTACTATGCTTAAAGGCGCATTAGCAGAATTACATGTCGGTAACCCAGAGTACTTAAGCACTGACGTGGGTCCGGTCATTGATAAAAAAGCATTTGATGTACTCAATGCCCACAGTGATTATATGAAAACACATGGTGAATTGTTGTATCAATGTGATATTTCTGACGAGATAACAAATGAAAAATCGAGCGATGAACATTTGTTTTTTGCACCACGTCTTTATGAAATTGATGATATTAGCGTCTTGAAGAAGGAAGTGTTTGGCCCTTGTGTGCATGTTGTTCGCTTTAAAGGCACTGAAATAGAAGGAGCTATTGATAAAATTAATAGCACAGGTTTTGGTTTAACCATGGGTATACATACCCGCATTGAATACCGAGCCTTTGATTTAGCCAAGCTGTCACGGGCGGGCAATGTGTATGTTAACCGTAATATAATTGGCGCCATTGTCGGTGTACAACCTTTTGGTGGCCGTGGTCTTTCTGGGACTGGGCCAAAAGCAGGAGGACCGAATTATTTAACGCGTTTAGTTAAAGAAAAAGCCACCCCCGATGCCGAACAATTTAACTTATTGCCTTCGCAAGTAGAAGCCTTAGTTGGCGATGAACAATCTGAAAAAGAGGCTGTATTATTTATGAACAAGGCTAATTCGGCAGAAAAAGATTGGCGTTTAACTGAATTAAATACGCGAATTTCTTGCGTTCGTCAATTGTTAGCCAAAATAGCGCATGTCGATATTGTTGATGATTTATTTGATGACTTAAACCTTACCTTAACAGCGGCTCGTGAACAATTAATCGGTATTGAAAAACACATGAAAAAACCAACAGTGCTGCCTGGGCCAACCGGTGAGTCTAATATTCTGTATTTGGAAAACCGCGGTAATATTATCTGCTTTGCTGATAAAAATGTGAGCTTTCACTTTTTGTTAATGTCTATTGTAACGGCTTTGGCAACAGGTAATACCGTTATTACCGTTGTTTCTGATTTGTATTATGATGAAGTACTCGCCTTTAGGGATAAATTCATTGCGACAGGCGAAGATGAAAATATTTTCCAAGTGGCCAGGTTGTGTCATTTATCAACATTGTTGGCGCATCCTGCGTTATCAGGTGTTGTTATTGATAGTCATTGCGACCGTAAACATTATATCAGTAAGAAATTAGCCGAACGTCAAGGCGCAATTTTACCGGTGATCAGTTCAGAATACTTTGACAATTTAATTCAACGTTTATTAACAGAAAAAGCAGTTAGTATTGATATTACCGCTTCTGGTGGTAACACATCGCTTATGACCTTAGAGGAAAAAGATTAGAAGCGTAAATCGTTGAAGGATTAAAGAAGTTATTAGCATATTATTATACACTTTATTAACAGACACATAACTTTCACTGGAATCTGACCGGGTTGATATTTAGAGAGTTGCAGTTGATGTTTGAACATCAATATACGGAATTAGCTATTTTATCAGTAATATTATTGTCCTAGCGAGCATAGAAGTGATGCCTCTCATGTCATCTTAGGGCCTCGATGCACCCCCGCCTTGCATCGAAGCCTTCTCAAGCAACGACCTATTTTCAGTAATACGAACGTTGGTTCGGTGCCACGGCATAAAGCCATAGGTGGAGGGTTTCACGCTGCAAATAGGCAGTAGGAATGTAAAACATGAGCGTCTTACGCTTACTTGCCCTTGCCGCTAACAAGTAGATCCTTCGCCTGATTTATTTTTACTGCCAGGTAATTGCTGCCACCTCGATCTGGATGGAGCTTTAGCATTAGTTGGCGGTGTGCAGCGATGACTTCTTTCTCCGTTGCGTTTTGATCAAGGCCTAGCACAGCATAAGCTTCACTTGCCGTTATCTCACCGTTATCGTTTGTGCGAGAGTTTTGTCCACTCTCTTTAGAATAGCTTTCGGAATTGGCATCTTCGCGCCAGTCAGAGCCATGCTGGCGATCAATATAGGCAGCCAAAACTTCGATCGAATCTGGATATTGTTTATCTGCTAGACCATAGAGAGAGATTAATTCTGACAGATTCAATTCAGACAGATATTTACCCTTACTATCAGTCGCCAGTAATTCACCATCTAAATTGCCACTTTCGTGCTCAAGGATCATTTTGAGTAAACTGGTTTCAACCGTAGAACGCTGTGATGAACCTGAGCTCTGTGCAGTTCTGGCCTTCAGGGCATCAATATATCGCAATGTGATATAGCCAATGATGATAACCGCGACTAAAATAGCAAGTCTGAACATAGAGTATTCACTTATTTGATATATCGGTTAAGTCCTAAAGTCTACCACCATTCATTGCCATTGGTATTAGTACTGCCGAGGGGGTAATTGAATTATTTATGGCTTTCTAATTATTACTACTTTATTTGCTGTAATAACCGTCGCACGTTCTTATCCTTACTCAATAAATTACTTTTTAAAGCAGATTTACCGCCAGCTGCATATACAGCAACTGCGGCTAACAACTGACCTAACTGTCTGGCACTGCCTTGATCAAACTGGCAATGTGCGCCTCCGCTCAATGTCGCCAGCTGTGAGAAGACACTGCCAACTTTTGGATTGTTTCCTTCCTGAAAAACAAATAAAGGTAGATTTAGTATGCCCAACTGGCCTGCTAAGGCTCCCAGTGAATCGGGGTTTTCTTCAACACAATCACCGACAAATACCAGTGCGTTTACTTTGCTTGTGCGAGTTTCATTCAAGGCATGCGCTAATACTTTGGCAATCTGGGTTTTTCCGGCCAGGCATTGTACTGAAAGTAAGGCTTGTTTGATTTCACCGGCGCCGCGTGTCCATGGAAGCGCTTTAAACTCCCCAAAACCTCGGTAATAACAAAGCTGCACACTCAGAGCACTGACCTTATCTGCTTCGGCAAACATAGCCGCATGCTGATGACTAGCGATATCCCAGCAGCGCTCACGACTTGCTGTGGCATCCATTGCAAATATCAATCTGCCTTTGTTTTCGCCAGTGACCAGCGGAGCATTTTTGACTTCACCAATGAACGCCTGAATATCTTGAGTGTTCGACTTTTTATTAGGGAGCTTTGAAGCCATATTGTGTTCCCGTTTCTGCTAAAACTAAAGTAAAAAATAAAAACAATAATAGAATAACATGAATAAAGTAACAAGCGCGGCATACACTTTCAACCCCATTCAATACTCCATATGTCGGCTTCAGTTTTCGCATGCGCGCCGGCCAGCACCCGTATTGATGCCAAATATACTCTGTCTAATACAATTATTCCTCAATGCTAATCCAACAGTCGTCATCGTTAGTTCGATATCGCACAGAGCTTAAGCTCATAGAGCCTTACAATGTGTTGTTGATTGCAGCGGGAAGTCGCTTT